>JAKSIW010000072.1 GCA_024398555.1 Bacteroidaceae bacterium
TGTGAAGAACGTCACTGTCAGCTATGACGGTACGGCCAGGACTGTCAATCTGTAAATACTATTAACCAACGATATGAAAATGAATTTGAAGAAAGGTCAGAACATTCTCATGATCTGTGCTGCTCTGGCGGCTGGAAGCATGGTGAATGCGTCTGCAGCGAAGAACGGCAAGGCCGATGTCAAGGCTGAGTATGAGTTCCACGGTGCCGGTAACCCGTATCTGCCCCTTTGGGAGCACGTTCCGGACGGAGAGCCGCGAGTGTTTGAGGATCCGGACAATCCGGGCAAGTTCCGCGCGTACATCATCGGTTCGCACGACGTTCGCTTCGGCAGCTACTGTGGTCCGGATATCCGTATGTGGTCGGCTCCGGTAGAGGATTTGGGCAATTGGCGTGACGAGGGCCCGATATTTACATACAATATTCAGAATCAGTGGGATGTGATGTATGCACCGGATCTCGTGGAGGTCAATTACACCAATGGAACCCGCAAGTATTTCCTCTATCCGCACAGCCGTGGCGCGAACCGCGAGCCGCTCATCTGCGCAGGTGACCGTCCGGACGGACCGTTCACTCCGGTGAATGCCACTGAGGATGGTACCCGTACCCTGCCGGGAAGCTGCATCGGCTTCGATCCGTCAGTGTTCATAGAGCAGATTACAGACAGGAACGATCCGGATTATGAGATTGGTTTCCGTGCATACGGATTCTGGGGCTTCCAGCATTCCACAGCCGCCCAGCTCGACCAGAATACGATGTATTCCGTTCGCCCGGGTACGGAGAGAATAGAATTCTTCCTGCCGGCAAGTGCCAGCTACGGCCGTGTACGCGACCCGGAGGGAACCATCTATCCGGCATTGGCCGAGGGCCAGAACCCTGGGGAGTTCAACTTCTTCGAGGCTTCCTCCATCCGTCAGGTGGGCAACAAGTTCGTGATGATTTTCTCGGGCTATTCAGGTCCTGACTACGGTCTGGGCAGCACCAACTCTGCACTGAGATACTGCTATGCGGATTCTCCTCTCGGCCCGTGGCGCAGCGGCGGTGTGGCAGTGGATTCACGCGGTGTCGTTCTGAATGAGGACGGAACCAGACTGATGACATCGAACTCCGCTCACAACACTCACGGCAGCATCCAGCAGATCAACGGCCAGTGGTACATCTTCTACCATCGTCCTCCACGCGGCTTCGGCAACGCCCGCCAGTCTGTCGTCGCTCCTGTTTCCATCGAGTGGGATGAGAAGCCGGTAGCAGAGGGCGGAAAGGTAGTCATTCGCGGTTATGACCCGTTTGCAGCAGACCAGAAGTGGACTGCCAAGGCTTCAAACGGTGACGAATATACCGGTGCTGAGGTGACATCGGAAGGCTTCTTCATGTACGGACTTCCTCCATATCAGTACTATTCAGCCGGTTATGCCTGCTACCTGTCAGACACCAACCTGATGCAGGATACCTGGGATAACTGGGACAATCACATGGACATTACAAATGTGAAGAATGGCAATATCATCGGTTACAAATATTTCGGATTCGAAGGACTGAAGAAGGCCAGCAAGGGTATCCAGCCGTTCGAAGGTGCAAAGAAGGGCAATAAGACCCAGCTCAATCTCTGGATTACTCCCCGCACCGACAAGGCATTCAAGGTTATCGTGATGATGGACGGGCCTTGGGCAAATGCCACATGGAACGGCAAGAAGATTGCAGAAATCAATGTTCCGGCAGGCGCAGCTCAGACCAGTACAAAGTTCACAGCTGATGTGGCCCAGTACGTTGAGGGTATCAAGGGCAAGCATGCCATCTACCTGATTGCCGAAGGTCCTGAGGGAGAACTGTTTGACATGCAGGGTATCGGATTCAGCTCGAAGAAGGTCGCTCTGGAGCGTCATATCTCTCCGAAGGTGGCCATCACAGTGGACGGTCAGAGCATTGAGATGCCGCAGATTCCGGTACGTTCAACCAATCAGAACGGTTTTGTCAATGTTGAGAACTACGTTATCAACCAGACGGTTGCTGCCGGTTCCACAATCAAGGCCACCTGCGATGACAAGGAGGTTGACATTGAGATTCAGCAGCCTGCTGATGCTCCGGCCAAGGTCATCTGCACATACAGAGGTCAGAGGAAGATTTACAACTTTGACCCGAGCCTCGTGGTAGTGGAGCGTCCGCGCGGACGTTTCGGCCGCTGATTCTTGCAATAGAATTGCTATCTTTGCAGTGTGATTTGGAGGTGCTGCCTCCGGTCACACTGCTTTGTTTTTGGATGATGAAAGAGAATAACGGTTCCTTTGTGGCCTTCACGCTCGGTATGCTCACAGCATTCGGGCCGTTCATGACTGACTTCTACCTGCCGGTACTGCCTGGCATGACGGAATGGTTCGAAACCACGCCTTCCGCTATGGAACTGTCCCTGACGATGGGAATGCTGGGACTGGCGCTCGGACAGCTCTTCATTGGTCCTCAGACGGACAAGTACGGCCGCAAGGGAATCCTGCTGGCATCCATGTCCCTTTTCTGCATCGCTTCGTTCTGCTGCATACTGGCTCCGAACATCATCGTATTCAATCTCATGCGCTTCGTCCAGGGAGTGGGGGCGGCCGGCGGAGTGGTGATAGCCCGCAGCATGGCTGTGGATATGTACAGCGGACAGATGCTGATGAACTTCATGGCACTTCTGCTTGCCATCAACGGCATCGGTCCCATAGCGGCTCCTGTCGTAGGAGGTATAGTAGGGTCGTTCTTCAACTGGCAGGGCGTATTT
Organism: Bacteroidaceae bacterium; assembly: GCA_024398555.1. Taxonomy (GTDB): domain Bacteria; phylum Bacteroidota; class Bacteroidia; order Bacteroidales; family Bacteroidaceae; genus Colenecus. The sequence continues at coordinate 2,755 of JAKSIW010000072.1, forward strand.
GCCATGCTGACATTGCTGGGCATACTTATTCTTGCCTGTTCGTTCTTTCTCAGGGAGACACTTCCTGTCGGGAAACGCCGGACCGGCGATTTCGTCCAGACATACGGAGGACTGTCGCGGGTTATGGGCCATCCCCGCTTTGCGCTGTCCATTGCCGTTCTCTCTTCCTGCTTCATCTCGTTCTTCGCCTACATATCCTCTTCTACTTTCATACTCCAGAATGTCTATGGGATGTCATCCATGAAGTACGGACTCTGCTTCGGATTCAACGGGACGATGCTCGCAGTCGCGTCCTACTTTTCCAAAAAGCGGAAAGATCTGGCCCGAGGCGCACGGAACGCCATTGTGCTGTATCTGGCAGGAGCTGCGTGCGTTGCCCTAAGTCTCTGGCTCCTTCTGCCTCTCCCTGTACTTCTGGCTTCATACATCATTCTTCTTCTCGGCTTCGGACTGGGAATGCCGGTACTTTCTTCGCTTGCCCTTGACGGTGAACATGAGAACGCCGGGTCTGCCAGTGCATGGGTGGGCGCCGTCTCATTCCTTGCCGGTTCATTGGTCAGCCCGGTTGTCATGCTGGGCAGACCGACAGTTTCCACAGGGCTGGTTATCCTTCTCTTTTCGGCACTTTCCTGCCTGCTGACGCAGCGCCTTTACAAAAAATACCTCTCTCAGGCTTAAAAAATTCAAATCTGTTGAAATCTTGTGACGATGGCGGACTGAACAAGATAAATTGATGTGTAATTTTGCACATCAAACCTTTAATACATAGACAATGACAACAGGTAATGTCCGTCCGGCCGATATGGAGCGAATCACGACTCCTGAACTGGCAGAGAAATTCATCGCAGAACAGGTTGCAGATCTCCGTGCTCAGATTGGTGACAAAAAGGTACTTCTGGCACTCTCAGGAGGTGTAGATTCATCAGTTGTGGCAGCCCTTCTCATCAAGGCTGTAGGTCAGCAGCTGGTAAGCGTTCATGTGAATCACGGCCTTCTCCGCAAGGGAGAGGCGGAGCAGGTTGTCGAGGTGTTCCGCAACCAGCTCAATGCAAATCTCATATATGTCGATGCTACTGACCGTTTCCTCGACAAGCTGGCAGGTGTGTCAGATCCGGAGAGAAAGCGCAAGATTATCGGCGCAGAGTTCATCAACGTGTTTGCAGAGGAGGCAGGCAAGCTGAACGGTATCAGCTTCCTTGCTCAGGGCACCATATATCCTGACATTATTGAGTCTGACGGTGTCAAGTCACACCACAATGTGGGCGGTCTTCCGGAAGGACTTCAGTTCGAACTGGTCGAGCCTATCAAACTGCTTTTCAAGGATGAGGTCCGCGTAGTAGGCAAGGCTCTCGGTCTGCCTGACGGTATGGTGTTCCGTCAGCCGTTCCCGGGTCCGGGTCTCGGTGTCCGCTGTCTGGGCGCCATCACACGTGACCGTCTGGAGGCTCTGCGCGAGTCCGATGCGATTCTCCGCGAGGAGTTCGCCAAGAACGGTCTCCAAGGCAAGGTCTGGCAGTATTTCACTGTCGTTCCGGACTTCAAGTCAACCGGCGTGAAGGACGGCAAGCGCAGTTGGGACTGGCCTGTTATCATCCGTGCCGTCAATACCCGTGACGCCATGACCGCCACAGTGGAGAACATCCCGTTCGAACTGCTGCAGCACATCACCAACCGCATCGTAACCGAGGTCAGCGGCGTGAACCGCGTCCTCTACGACCTCACTCCGAAACCAACCGGCACAATCGAGTGGGAGTGATGTTCTTTTTGCTATGTGCTGATACGGCTCTGCGTTTATTACAGGCTCGTGTAAGCCGGTGAGAAAGTATCGCCCTGATTGATGTCTCCAGTGGCAAGCCCCTTCTTCAGCCAGCGGGAACGTTGCGCTGATGTGCCGTGGTTGAACGAGTCGGGTACAGTACGTCCGTATGCCTTCTTCTGCAGGTAGTCATCACCTATCTTTGATGCCACCGCCATGCCTTCATCTATGTCGCCCGCCTCGAGTGAACCGAACATCTGATTGTCGTTGTATGCCCAGACTCCTGCGTAGAAGTCGGCCTGCAGTTCCAGACGCACGCTTATCTGATTGCTCTCGCGCTCACTGACACGCGACATCTGCTGATGTGCCTGCTGAAGTGTGCCCAGAAGGTACTGTACGTGATGTCCGACCTCATGTGCAATGACGTATGCATACGCGAAGTCGCCGTCTGCGCCAATCTGCTCCTTCATGGACGTGAAGAACGACAGGTCAATATAGACACACTGGTCGGCGCTGTTGTAGAACGGACCCATCTCGGCCGATGCCATGCCGCTGCCGGTCTGTACCGTACCGTTATAGAGAACGAGATGCGGCGGCTCGTATGTTCTGCCGTACTGACGGAATATCTTGGTCCACACATCCTCGGTACCTGCTAATATCTGCTTTGAGAATTTGGCCAGTTCCTCTTCTTCGGCAGTGGGAGTGTATGAACCCTCCATTCCTATGCCGCCCATCTGGCCTGCCATTTCAAGGACATCGCCCGGGTTGCCGCCGAAGAGCAGTGTCAGAAGGCCTACGATCACAATACCGCCCAGGCCCAATCCGCCTGCCATCTTGCCTGTGGATCTGCCTCTGCGGTCATCCACATTGGTGCTTTCTCTTCTTCCGTCGAGTTTCATTGCTGGTTCGTTTTTGATTTGTCTGCGAATTTAGTACAAATAGAGAAAATAATGACTAAATTCGTAAGTCTTCAATAGAATATTATCCAATCTTATAAAATTAATCAATTATGGCATCATTAAGTGACATTATCCTTCAGCAGGTGAAGGGAGCGGCCGGCAATGTTGAGATTCCGGCAAACATAAAGGACAAGGTATTCAGCGGCATTTCCGAGTCTGTCATCGGCAGTCTTACGCAGACGGCGGCCAAGGCTGGCGGCATCGATCAGATTACGCAGCTTCTTACAGGTAAGGCCAGTGCAGCCACAAGCCCTATCACTGCACTTGCAGGCAATCTGTTCAAGAACAATGTGGCAAGCAAACTGGGGCTCGGCGCACCCACTACCAATGCTCTGACAGGCCTTCTGCCAGGCGTGATAGGAAAACTATCGGGATTCATCAAGGATCAGGACGGTGACGGCGACATTGACCTGAAGGATATTCTTGCCGCACTCAAGGGAGGCGGTCAGGCACAGAAGTCAGCTTCCGTACTCGGCATGGCTACGAGCATTCTCGGCGGTTTCCTCAAGAAATGACGGCTATGCTGTTTGACAGACAGACTTATTCCGCCAGACGCAGTGAACTGGCCGGCAGGGTAGGCAGCGGTCTTATTGTCATAATGGGCAATAACAATGCCCCCTGCAATTATCCTGCAAACGGATATAAATTCCGTCAGGACAGTTCTTTCCTGTACTATTTCGGACAGGAACGTGACGGTCTGGCCGGTGTCATTGACATTGATGAGAACCGCGAGTACCTGCTCGGTGACGATATTGACATTGAGGACGTAATCTGGACCGGCTTCGTTCCGTCCGTCAAGGATATGGCCGAAGAGGCCGGTGTATCGGGCTCCGCTCCCATGTCGGAACTGAAGACTCTGATAGACAAGGCTGTAAGGCAGGGCAGGGAAGTGCATTATCTGCCGCCGTACCGTCACGATACGATGATACAGATAGGTGACCTGCTTGGCATTCATCCTCTGGAGACACGTGCCAAGGCGTCCGTGAAACTCATCAAGGCTGTCGTCGATATGCGTTCCGTCAAGTCTGATGCCGAGATTGCCGAAATCGAACGTGCAATGGCCATCGGATATGAGATGCATACAGCTGCAATGAAGGCCTGCCGTCCCGGTGTCACCGAGAAGTACATAGGAGGGCTTATTGAGGGTATCGCGTCAAGCTACGGATGCAAGGTGTCGTTCAACAATATTGTCTCCATGCACGGAGAGATATTCCACGGCGATCCTTCGCTGCGGCCGTTGGAAGCCGGCAGACTGATGCTCTGCGATGCCGGAGCCGAGACTGTGAACAATTACTGCTCGGACAATACCCGCGTCACACCGGTAAGCGGACACTTTACGGATAAACAGCGCGATATCTATTCGATTGTTGAGGCATGTCATGACCTGACCATCGAAAAGGCTCATCCCGGTATGAAGTGGATGGACATGCATCTGGACGTATGCCGTCTGATGACTGAACGTCTGAAGGACCTCGGTCTGATGAAGGGCAATACCGAGGATGCTGTACAGGCCGGCGCACATGCCATGTTCCTGCAGCATGGACTCGGTCACATGATGGGAATGGACGTGCATGATATGGAAGGACTGGGTCAGATCTATGTCGGATTCGATGATGAGGTCCGGCCGTCCAAACAGTTCGGAACCAACTGCCTGCGCTGCGGACGTCGTATTCAGCCCGGATGGGTGCTTACGGATGAACCCGGCATTTACTTCATTCCGGCCCTGATAGACAAATGGAAGTCCGAGGGAATGCACCGCGATTTCATCTGCTATGACAAGCTGGAGGAATATCGCGATTTCGGCGGAATCCGTCTGGAAGATGACATCCTGATTACAGAGAACGGATGCAGAGTGCTTGGAGAGAAAATCATTCCATATCACTCACACGATGTTGAGGAATTCATTGCCGGGTAATTGACCGACAATTGTTCTGAAGATTAAGGACGCGGGCTTACGGATCAGGCCCGCGTCCTTTTTTATGATTTTTCAAGTGAAAAACAGATGCTCAATCAGAATCTTGAGTCCGATGCAGACAAGCACGACTCCGCCCGCCACTCCGGCATATTTGTGGAAGCGCTCTCCCAGATAGGAGCCTGTCCGGAGTCCGATTATTGACAGGACGAAGGTGGTGGTCCCGATGATTGCGGCGGCGCTCCAGATGTCTGTGTCCAGAAAGGCAAAGGTCACTCCGCAGGCAAGTGCGTCAATGCTGGTGGCCACGGCGAGAATCAGCATTGTCCTGAATCCGAATGATTCATCGGCACTGTCGCTGTCCCCTTGCAGTGACTCCCGGATCATATTGCCTCCTATCAGAAATAGCAGTCCGAAGGCTATCCAGTGGTCGATGCTGCTGACCAGTTCTGAGAAACTGCTTCCGAGCAGATATCCGATCAGAGGCATCAGTGCCTGAAATCCCCCGAACCATATACCTACGGCCAGCGCGTGTCTCAGACGTGTCCTGCCGACGGCAAGTCCCTTACCGACGGAGACGACGAATGCGTCCATTGACAGGGCGATTCCTATCAGAAATACTTCAATCCATTCCATACCTTACAGCGTGGCAATCAGGTAGCTCATGTATGCCAGCTCAATGAACAGCAGAATGCCACCTTCCAGCCGGTCCAGCTTGCCTTTTCTGTTGGTGTAGGCACTTATGAGCAGGGATAGTGAACACAAGAACACTGCGGCATAGTCAACCATTGATATTCCGTTCATGTCAAGCGGGTGAATCAACGATGCGCCGCCCAGAATCAGAAGTATGTTGGATGTGTTCGAACCGATGATATTGCCTAATGCCAGCTGGCCTTTACCCTTGACGGCAGCCACAACGCTGGTGGCCAGTTCCGGCAGTGAGGTGCCTGCGGCAAGAACGGTTATGGCTATGAACTTGTCGCTCCAGCCCAGCAGTCTGGCAATGGATTCAGCATTGCTGACGAACAGTCTTCCGCCGAAGATAAGCGCTGCCAGTCCTCCTGTTATGTAGAGCAGCGATTTGAAAGTGCTGAAACTCCTGCTGCATGCCGTTTCCGAAGATTCCTGTTGCCCGTCTGATTTGAATGATATGATCATGTACCAGACGAAGACTGCCAGGAACAGCAGACCGTTCGGACGGCTCAGACCGTTTCTTCCGAATCCGAACAGAGTCTGTCTGACACCCATTAGAATGAGGACGGATGTAATGATGATATTCAGAGGAATGTCGCGTCGGATATGGTTCCGGGTTATGGTGATGGGGCAGATTAGGGCGGAAAGGCCCAGAATCAGGGCTGTGTTGAATATGTTCGAGCCTATGATGTTGCCAACAGCCATGTCTGAATTGCCGTTGGTGGCGGAAATGAAGCTGACAACCATTTCCGGAGCGGAAGTACCGAGCGCCACAATCGTCAGTCCTATGACGAATTCGCTCACACCCCATTTCCTGGCCAGTCCTGAGGCCCCATCTACCAGTGCATCGGCTCCTATCAGTACGAGTGCCAGACCTGCGATGAGAAGTAAAACGTATGTAATCATCTGATGCTGTCTCTGATATTATTTGCTTGGTACAATCAGGTCGATTCCTTTTGGAACGATGTCTATCGTGAAATCCCTGCCGGCGAACATTTCTCCGTCCAGACAAAGTTCTGTTGGCTTCGCCGAGTGTATCTCGATGTGTCTGGCCCTGCGGTATTTCATAATCCTTCTGAATCTGCGGGAATCGAGATGCTCACCGTTTCTGTACAGCGGAATCAGTGCAAAGAACCTCAAGAGTGACAGTGGCTTGACGAGGCATACATCAATCAGTCCGTCATCATTGAAGGCCCGCGGAGCACAGCAGAATTCTCCTCCCACGTACCGGTTGTTGGCAAATGTACACAGGAGCATGGAGCGTCTGTTCAGTCTCTCTCCGTCAGCATGAACGACTATGCGGTTCCTGCGGCGGAAGATTATGGCCTTTATGATGCCTTTGTTGTATGGGTCGGTCTCGCCCTTGGCGGACAGCCGGTTGGCAATACTGCACACAATGGACTCGAAGCCGCAGTTGCACACGTTGATGGAAAAGCGCGTCTTGTTGATCTGAAGAATATCAATCTGATGGTGAGTGCCGTCAATGATTCCTTCGACGCTCTTGAAACTCTTGTCCGGATAGTATTTCACGAAGTCGTTGCCGGTACCCATTGCCATGACAGACATGCATTTGCCTTCGAAACCGAAAAGCCCGGTGGCCACTTCGTTGATGGTTCCATCACCTCCGCAGGCTACGTAGCATATCTTCTCACCCGGATGACGTCTGCAGTGATCCCTGACGTAGTAGGTCGCATCTCCCGCTTCGCGTGTGACGTACATCTCCCAGTCAAGTACATCGCTGCCGATTCCGGACAGAACTTCCGCCAGATGTCTGTTGCCCTCCTTCTTGTCGGCCCGGCCATTTGCGACGAAGATGTATTTCATAAAGCCCAGTTCGGTATTTTGCGCTGCAAATTTACATCTTTTGGAAACGATGATGAAAAAAGCGGGTAAGAAAAAGGCCGGT
>JAKSIW010000073.1 GCA_024398555.1 Bacteroidaceae bacterium
ACATGAACTATATAGCGCTATTCAGAGAGTCTGCTGCCAAATACCAGGAGCGTACAGCGTTGACAGATAGAAACGGTCAGCGAAATACGAGTTACGCCGAGCTGGACCGTCTGAGTTCCCTCGTTGCCGGCAAACTGGTGAAGATGGGTTTTGTGAAGGGTGACTTCATTCTGATAAACATGGGTCGCCATATGGAGTATATCGCAGCCTATCTGGGTGTTCTCAAGGCCGGATGTGTGGTGGTGCCGGTCGTGCCTGACTATCCTGAGGAACGTATCAGCTTCATCCGCTCGGACTGCGGCTCGCGTTTTACCGTAACACTTGACTTTTTCACAGACATAGAGAACTACCAGCCGTATGTAGCGCCTGCAGAGGACTCCGAGCCGGCATTGCTGGCATACACCTCAGGCTCCACCGGTACGCCAAAAGGCATTCTGTTCAGCACAGCCGACCTCGCCAGGGGGGCAGTGCGTCACACGTCGGTATTCGAAGGCGTCGAACCGGTCATCTACGCAGGTACCGCACTTTTCTCCTTCCTGCTGCAAGTCATTGAATACATTACAGTATTGGCTATTGGAGGTACGACCCACATATTGGAGGATGAAGTACGCAAATCGGTCGTGGCTCTGGCGGCATATTACAGGGAGCATGGCATTACCATCGGTATCATAACTCCTCAGATGCTCCGTCTGTACCACAATACGGATCCGGACTTGCAGCGCGTTATCACCTGCGGCGAGAGGGTATCGCGTCTGGTGCCGGACGGGTACGAACTGCTCTGCGGTTACGGCATGAGCGAGACTGCCGCATTCGTCACGACATTCATGGTGGATAAATCCTATGACAACACACCGGTCGGAAGAAGCATGGACGGGGTGGAGGTCTCCATTCTGGACGATGCCGGCAATCCTGTTCCCAATGGTACAGAAGGCGAGATTTGCCCATTAGGCGAATTCGATACCGTGTATTTCAAGGATCCCGCGAAAACTGCCCGGACCATGCTGCGTATGCCTGACGGCAGGACTCTGGTCCGCACAGGCGACATCGGTTACGTGAATGCTGATGGCGACATCGTATTCTCCAACCGCAAGGACTGGATGGTGAAGGTGAACGGTCAGAGAGTGGAGACACTTGAGATAGAGAGCCGTCTGATGGACATGCCGCAGATTGGGAATGCCGCAGTGAAGGCATTCGAAGATGCTGACACACAGAACTATCTGGTGGCATATTATGTGGAGAAACAACCTGTCGATGAGGCAGAACTGCGTCGTGAACTGTCCAGGACTCTCCCGGATTATATGATTCCGCGCTTTTTTGTCCGGATGGACGAGCTTCCGCGCAATGTGAACGGCAAACTGGACCGCAAGGCCCTGATGCCGCCTGCCGCAGACTTGTACAAGACCGCATACCGCGCTCCTGCCGATGCCCTTGAAAAGGCTCTCTGCGACAGATTCGAGGAAGTCCTCCATTGCGGAACTATCGGTACTGAGGACGATTTCTTTGCGCTTGGCGGCGATTCCATCAAGGTGCTCCGTCTGCTTGAGGGATTTGACAGCTACGGCCTGACACCTGATATGATTTTCAATGCCCGCACCCCAAGGGCGATAGCGGCTCTGTGCGAAGTCGGTTTCATGACGAAGATGGGACACAGCGATGCAGTGCCTGAATTCTGTCCTCTGTCCGACTCCCAGCTCGGAATCTATCTGGACAGCATTTCCGATTCCAATTCAGCCAAATACAACATACCGGTCCTCTGCAGTCTGCCTGCCCATACCGATTTCGGACGCTTCGTATCGGCTGTATGCACTGTAGCCCGGAGCCACAAGGCTCTCGGCGTGACCATTGCGGAGCAGTCCGGCGTGCCGGGTATGCGTTACACACCAGACGAAGTCACAGTAACCGAAATTGATACGGATGACATCGGGGCACGGAGCCGTGAGCTGGTCAGGCCTTTCAATCTGACGGAAGGCCCCCTGTACCGGTTCTACCTGCTTCATTCCCCGAAGGGAGATGCATTCTTCTTCGATATACATCACATCGTGTTTGACGGCAGTTCGGTGACTGCATTCCTGGAACAGATTGCCACAGTATATGAGGGTGGGGAATGTCCGGAGGAATCCCTGGATATCTTCGACATCGCATTGTCCGAGAGCGCACTTCATGGCACTGACGCGTATCGCGAGGCGCAGGAGTTCTTCAGAAACCGTCTGGAAGGTATGGAATGTGACTCCACACCTGTACCTGACATGATATGTGATGAGGACGGTCTGACAGGCTCTGTGCAGAAGGCCGGTCATGTGGTGATGAAAGCCGAAGGCATAAGCGCACAGGCGGCAGAGCACTATGCAAAGACTCACGGTATTACGGTGAACACACTCTTCCTCGGTGCATTCAACTATGCTCTGGCCAAACTGAACGGAGCGCAGGAGAGTTATTTCTGCACCGTCGATAACGGACGCCACGACCCTCGTCTGGCGGATTCCGTAGGTATGTTCGTGCGTACACTGCCTTTCTATTATCAGTTGGACGAGACCCTTGCCGTTCCTGACTATCTGACAGATATTCAGAATACGTTTTTCAGCACAATGGCCCATGACTGCATGAGCTTCAGTGAGCTGGCGGCACAGTACGGAATAGGAATGAGCATCACATTCGTCTATCAGGCGGAGATGTTTGCCGGGCCGCAGATGGCCGGAGGACGGATGGACGTAACCATGCTGGAAACTCCGGATATCCAGTCCGATATCCATTTCATGCTGTATAGAACCGGGGACGGTTACACATTGGACGCAGGTTATCGCACCAGACTGTATTCCGAGGGATTCACAAGACGGTTCGCCGCAATGTTCATCAATGTGGTGCGGGAAATGATGTCGGTTGAATTCCTCTCGGAAATAGAACTGGCCGATGCCGATGCCCGCGAAACCATAAGGAAGTTCAATCTGACCGAAGTGCCATACGACACTGAAACGACGGTGGTTGAACTGTTCCGCCGTCAGGCCGCTCAGACTCCGGACGGACTTTGCCTTGTGTATGAGGACAGGAAATTCACGTATTCGGAAGTGGAGCGTATTACTGATGCTCTGGCCGGACATCTCATTGCCTGCGGTATGCAGCGTGGTTCTGTCGTGGGCATCCTGATACCGAGATGCGAATACATGCTTCTGGCATCGCTCGGAGTGCTGAAGGCGGGATGCGCCTATCTGCCGCTGGATCCGACATATCCGGAGGACCGTCTGAATCTGATGGTCGGCGATTCAGGCGCACAGATGCTCATCACCACACCTGAGTTGAACAGAATAATAACTGACGACTTCCGTGGCGGACGCATGATGACGGAGGACATAATGAAATTGCCGGAAGCATCAGTACCGCTACCTCAGCCGCGTCCGGAAGACCTGTTCATCATACTTTATACATCAGGTTCGACAGGCAAGCCGAAGGGAGTCATGTTCGCGCACAGCAACACCCTTGTCACAGCCACATGGGAACGCCGTTTCTATTGTCTCGGACCTGGCGCTAATGTCACTGCATACGCCAGCTTCGGTTTTGATGCAAACGTATTCGATACATACGCTACGATTATTTCGGGTGCCACTCTGCATATCATATCGGACGAAATTCGTCTGGACCTGCCTGAACTGAAGCGCTATTTCAATGAAAACGGCATCACCCATGCCACCATGACGACTCAGGTGGGACGCCAGTTTGCACAGATGGGCGGTCTTGAGACGCTGCGCTACCTCAATGTGGCGGGCGAAAAGCTGACACCTCTGGTACCGCCCGAAGGGTTCAGCCTGTTCAATCTGTACGGGCCGACAGAAGGCTCCATTCTGGCCAGCGGTTTCCTTGTTGACAAGCTGTACAGGGATATTCCTATCGGCAGGGCCATAGACAATGTGAAACTGTACGTGGTGGACCCGAAGGGCAGGCTCCTGCCGCCGGGCGCAGCGGGAGAACTGTGGATATCGGGCGCACACGTCACAGCCGGTTATCTGAACCGTCCCGACAAGACAGCAGAGGCATACGGCATCAACCCGTTCTGCGATGACATCGGTTACGACAGGGTATATCGCACGGGAGACATCGTCCGCTTCATGGAGGACGGCAAACTGCAGTTCATCGGCCGGAGGGACGCACAGGTCAAGGTGCGCGGCTTCCGCGTGGAGCTGACTGAAGTGGAGGAGGTGATACGCCGGTTCGATGGCATCAGGGATGCCACCGTGGCCGCATTTGATGACCCGTCGGGCGGAAAGTTCATCGCGGCATACGTCGTTTCGGATAATGATGTCGATGTGGATGCTCTGAACGGATTTATCCGCAGCGAGAAGCCGCCGTACATGGTTCCTGCCGTGACGATGCAGATAGACAGCATTCCGCTCAACCAGAACCAGAAGGTCAACAGGAAGGCTCTTCCGCTGCCGCAGCGCAAGGTGGAGGATATCGTGCCTCCGGAAAACGACACTCAGCGCAGAATCTGCAGTCTTGTGGCCGATGTGCTGGGACACGACTGCTTCGGCATAGAGACCAACCTTTTCGAGGCCGGACTTACATCAATCGGCGTGCTCAAACTGAACGTGCTTCTTGGAACTGAATATGATGTCTCCGTGAAGATTGATGACATCAAGGCACATGACACCGTCCGGAAACTGGAGTCTCTGCTTCTGTCGTCCGCCAAGTCAGCCACATACGGGTTGCAGTCCGATTATCCTGTCACGCAGACCCAGATGGGCATCTTCGTGGAATGCAGTTCCGCTCCCGATTCCGTGGCATACAATATACCAGTAATGTTCATCCTTGGGCAAGGCGTAGATACGGACAGGCTTGCAGCTGCCGTGAAATCTGCGATAAATGCCCATCCGTACGCCAAGGCCACACTCTTTGCCGATGCAGACGGAAACATCCGCGTCCGCAGGAATGACGATGCGGAGGTACAGGTCACTGTGGAGAAAATGGAGAATATCCCTGACGGACCCGAACTGGTACACCCGTTCCAGCTGCTTGAATCTCCGCTTTACAGGGTGTCAGTGATCAAGACACCTGAGGGCAACTGCCTGTTCATGGATTTCCATCATATCATATCGGACGGCACATCGGAGGCGATACTTCTGGCTGATATTGACAGGGCATACGCCTCTGTCGGGCTGAAGCCTGAGACATTCAGCGGATATGAAGCCGCTCTTGAAGAAGAGCAGGCCAGAGCGTCAGAGCGCTACGTCAGGGCGAAGGAGTATTACGCTAATATTTTCGGAGGCTGTGACAGCGATTGCCTGCCGCCGAAATCCCCCGAAACCGACATTGCTGCCGTTCCAACCGGTTCAGGGCCTGATGATGCGGGAAGGCTCAATGTGCGTTTCGCCGTATCTGCCGACAAGGTCCGGGAGTTCTGCGATGCAGGCCATCTGACGATGAATGCCTTTTTCAACTCCGTATTCGGATTCACTATGGGACGTTTCTCCGGCAGGGACGAAATGGTATTTTCCACTATATATAATGGTAGAAGTGACTCGCGTCTGGCTTCGGCATTCACCATGCTGGTGAAGACGCTTCCGGTGCTCGTGCGTCCGGATAACGGGGCGAAGGTGACCGATTTCATCCGTACGACTCAGAATCAGCTTATGGACAGCATGTCCAACGACCTGTATTCATTCGCGGAGATATCGCGCGAGCATGGAATCAAGTCGGACATTATCTTTGCATATCAGGGTGACAACTTCAATTTTGACAGTCTGTGCGGAGAAAAGGCTGTGTGCCGCACTCTGCTTCCACCGGTAGCCAAGGCACCGATAACACTGACAGTCGGCGTGGTGGACGGAACGTTTGAAATTGAAGCGGAATACAGCAGGAAGCTGTTCTCCGCAGCGTATATCGGAGCTTTCCTCAGTGCGATGGAGCAGGCTGTCTCGCAGTTCATGGAGAAGGAGCTGCTGAAGGACATATCACTGCTGTCACCGGCAGCGGAACGCAGACTTGCTGAAATCAATGATACTTCCAGAGAATTTGAGTGCGTCAGCGTGAACCGCATTTTCGAAAGGCACGCGGCTGCCAATCCTTCAGGCACGGCGGTCATCTGTGATGGAAAGTCGCTCACATACGATGAGTTGAACCGTCAGGCTAACCGTCTGGCACACAAACTGGTTGAATATGGAGTAGGGCCTGATTCCGTGGTCGGCATGATTCTGGACAGAAGCGTTATGCTGTCTGTTGCCGAGCTGGGTATTCTCAAGTCGGGCGGTGCCTTCCTTGGAATTCTTCCCGATTATCCCGATGAGCGGATTCTGTACTGCCTGACGGATGCCGCAAGTCCAGTTCTGCTGACGACTGCGGATATCAGGGCGGCACGTCCTGAACTGTTCAGTCCGGACAAACCGTACCGTTCACTCGTACTGGAGGAAGTGCTGGAGGAATCGACGTCGGATTCTGATGCATGGCGCGATGAAAATCCGGATATTGACATACCGGTGGATAGTCTGGCTTACTGCATCTACACTTCCGGTTCCACAGGGAAGCCCAAGGGAGTCATGGTGGAACACCGGAATCTGGCATGCCTGGCGCAACCTGCAGATTTCACATATTCACTGTTTCACGGAGCCCGGAGCGGGGAAGTGGGTCTTGCAATGAGCTCCATTTCCTTTGATATGTCCGTGTTCGACCATCTGCTGCATCTGCTGAACGGAAAGACCGTCTGCATTGCCACAGAAAAGGAAATACACAATCCTGCGGCTCTGGCCTCATGTATTCTGGACAACCATGTGGATATGCTGGCGGCGACACCGTCCATCCTCACAAACTATTCGGGCATTCCGGAGTTCAGAAAGGCACTGGAGGGTATTCACACCATCGTGTCAGGTGCGGAGGCATTCCCCGGCTCACTGTATGAGGAATTGCGGGGAATATCTCCAAATATGCATATAATCAACGGCTACGGGCCGTCCGAGTGTACCGCTACATGCTGCAGCAAGGAACTGCGGGGCAGCAGCGGAATCACCATCGGCGGACCTGCTGCAAATACTGCATTCTATGTACTGGACAAGGCCGGCAACATACTGCCACCGTTTGCCTGCGGCGAGCTGATCATCTGCGGAGGACTGGTGGGACGCGGCTACATCAATCTGCCGGACAGGACCGCCGCATCGTTCTTCACTCTGAACGGCCTTCCTGCATATCACAGCGGCGATACCGTGCGTCTGAACGGTGACGGCGAGGTGGAGTTCTTCGGAAGAATAGACAATCAGGTCAAGCTCCGGGGATTCCGTGTGGAACTGGATGAGATAGAACGCAGCATTGTGGCGTTCGACGGCGTGAAGCAGTGCAAGGTGGTCGTCAGAAACAATGGCTCCGAAGACTATCTGGCAGGATTCTTTACCGCAGACAGACCTGTAGATGTCGCTGAACTGACGGCATTCCTCAAAACGCGTCTGACATACTACATGGTTCCTGACGTGATGATGCAGATAGACAGCATACCGCTCACTGCCAGCGGCAAGGTTAATGTCAGAGCACTCCCGGAAATCAAGCGTGAGAGCAGGAAGAAGGGCGGCCGCAAGGCTCCGAAGAAGTCACTCGAACAGCAGATTTGCGAACTCTTCATGTCTGTCCTGTCGCTTGACGGATTCTTCGCCGATGACAACTTCTTTGAGATGGGAGGAACATCCCTGTCTGCATCGAAGGCCATCATGCAGCTGATGTCAAAGGGCATCAAAGTGGAGTATCAGGACATTTTCGACTATCCCACGCCTGAGGAACTTGCACAGTATATCGAGTCTCAGAATGCCCCTGAACCGGCAGCAGGGCCTTCAGCCGCGACTTCTGCCGGGACACAGGAGGGCGATCCTGACATCAGCGAAGTACTCAAGTACAACTCCATAGAGTTCGCTCATCTCGTGGAGAGAAAGCCTGTAGGCGATGTGCTGCTCACAGGAGCGGTGGGATTCCTCGGCATACATATTCTGAAGGAACTGCTTGACCGCAATGAAGGCCGCATCGTCTGTCTGGTACGGAAAGGCGACCTGCCTACATCGGAAATACGTCTGCAGAACATGCTGATGTACTATTTTGACAATCCGTTCCAGGAGGCGTTCGCCGACCGCATCCGTGTGATTGATGCAGATATCACTGATGACAACATCGGCGAGATACTGTCTTCGGTACACTATGACACTCTCATCAACTGCGCTGCCATCGTCAAGCATTATTCATCCGATGACATTATTGAGAAGGTCAACGTTCACGGAGTGGAGAACCTCATCGCAGCCGCGCGGGCCGCAGGAGCCAGAATGATTCAGATCTCCACTGTGTCGGTACCTGGCGTTCACACAAAAGATACTTACATCAGGCAGGTGAAGATGCACGAGAACGAGCTGTTCGTCATAGATGACATGGACAACAAGTACTGCATCTCCAAGTACCATGCTGAACTGAAGATGATTGAGGCCATACGGGGCGGACTGCGCGGAAAGATTATCCGTGTGGGCAATCTGATGGGACGTCACAGCGACGGTGAGTTCCAGATAAACTTCAACACCAACGCTTTCATGAATGCCTTGAGGGGATTCACGACCATAGGCAAGTGTCCGATAAGCCATGCCACAGACCCCATGAACTTCTCTCCGATTGACATGACGGCCAAAGCCATCGTGCTGCTGGCCGGAACGGATGACAGGTTCACGGCCTTCCACGCTGACAGCCGTTTCGGATTCGACGAGATGCAGCTCATTGCGGCCAGCAACCGCTGCGGACTCAGCATAGTGCCTGTTCAGGACGAGGAGTACTACGCCGACTACTACAGGATGCTGGGAGATGCCAAGGTCAATTCCAAGCTCCAGGGCCTTGTCACAAACGACCGTCCGGACCTTCACATGGTGGATACCGACAATCTGTTCACCGCCAATGTGCTGTACCGTTTGGGCTTCTCGTGGCCTCTTGTTGACAGCTCGTATCTGGAGAGGGCCATTGAAAGCCTGCTCACACTTGATTATTTCGAACCTGACGAATGACGGACGATATGAAATCTGCTGTTGAACTCAATTACGACCCGAGAGAGGTGTCGGCAATACGCGAACTTCTGTTTGCCAGCGGTCTGCCGAATGACTTGCTTATGGAACTGTGTGTTGCTGCCGAGGAGTGTTTCGTGAACATCTGTTCCTACGCCTTCGACGGACCTGCACCGGAGGGGGAGAGAATCCAGTTCTGTTTCGAATGCTCCGACAAGGTGCTGATGCGCTTCTCAGACGGAGGCCGTCCGTTCAATCCCTGTGTCAATCTGCCTGATGCAAGCGGGTACGACATCGATGCCGAAGACGGAGGTCTGGGACGTCTTATCGCCTTCAGCATTGCAGATTCCGTGGATTACGAATACAGCAATGGTAGAAACATCCTTACAATTGTCAAATCAGTAAACTAAAAATAATATGAAAATCTCAAAATCAATTGAAAACGGAGTTGTGACGTTTGCTCCCGAAGGGTGGCTTGATGTCAATTCCTCTCCCGAACTCGGTGAGATGGTGGACGCTGTTGCAGAGGCTTCGTCCATCGTGCTTGACTTTGCACATGTGGAATACATGTCCTCGGCAGGACTCCGTCAGGTCGTTGCCGCTCACAAGAAGGCCAGATCGCTTGATGCCGGCTTTTCTGTCATCAACGTCTGTCCCGTTGTGATGAACATCTTCAAGATGACCAACATCGACAAGAAACTTCAGATAA
>JAKSIW010000074.1 GCA_024398555.1 Bacteroidaceae bacterium
CAAATTTTGATGCGGTTGCCCTGATGCAGATGGGGGTCAAGATATTATTATTCAAAATAAATTATTAGATTTGCGTTTTCCTACAAGCAAACTCATCACTTATCGTATGAAATTCAGGATAATAACCACTCTGCAGCTGTTATTCATAGCATCGGCATCAGCTTGGGCTGATGAAGGTATGTGGATGATAAACACGCTCAACGACAACCTCATGGCGCGTATGTATGCCGAAGGTCTGCAACTCGAAGTAAGCGACATCTACAATCCTGACGGCGAGTCCATTACCGATGCTATAGTGGCACTTGACTTCATTGGTACCGGCAGTCTGATTTCAAAGGACGGTCTGCTCATAACCAACCATCATGTGGCATACAGCGATGTTCATGAGCTGAGTACCGGACAGAACAACTATCTGGAAAACGGTTTCTTCGCCG
This sequence comes from Bacteroidaceae bacterium, assembly GCA_024398555.1. GTDB lineage: Bacteria > Bacteroidota > Bacteroidia > Bacteroidales > Bacteroidaceae > Colenecus. The sequence goes on from JAKSIW010000074.1 coordinate 435, forward strand.
ATGAACGTTCACAGGAAATTCCGATCAAGGGCAAGAGCGCGTACATTCTGAAAAGCTTCACTGATGTCACGGACGAAGTCAATCAGCTGATGGCGGAGGAGACTGCCGCAGGCCGTGGTTCCGGATTCCGCCGCATCAGTCATCTGATTGAGGAGAAATACAACGAATCCACAGGCCTTGAAGCATCGGTCAACTCCATGTGGCAGGGCTCTCGCTACTATCTTTCACTCTATCAGGTCTATTCCGATGTACGTCTGGTCGCCGCTCCACCCGTCAGCATAGCAGCATTCGGCGGTGATATTGACAACTGGGAGTGGCCGCAGCACAAGTGCGATTTTGCCATGTACCGCATCTATACCGCTCCGGACGGTTCACCGGCAGAATACAGCGAAGACAATGTCCCGCTCCACCCTAAGAAATATCTCAAGATAAGCACCGACGGTTATAAGCCTGGCGATTTTTCAATGGTGTTGGGATTCCCCGGCAAGACGGACCGCTACGCCTCATCGGCCAAGGTCAATTTCACTGCAAACGTATCATACCCCATTTCGAACAGACTGCGCAGCGAACAGATGGAAATCATCATGAAATGGATGAACTCGGATCCTGCAATCCGTCTGATGTATGCCGACAAATATTTCTCGCTGAGCAACACTCAGGAGAACAATGAAGGCTTCGCACAATGCATCAACCGTTTTGATGTCGTTCAGGAGAAGAAGAATCTGGAGTCTCAGATGAAGCCCGATACAGGCGATGGACTTTTCCGTGAACTTGACTCCACATACGAGGCTCTCCGTCAGGCCGAAAGTGACCTTATCTATTATAGGGAAACATTTGTACGCGGTTCCAGCCTTGCGCTCACTGCCACCCGCCTCAAGAACGTCAGGAACATTGACATGGACAAGGAATATGAGGGCATGGACATGCGCGTCGAGAAGGAACTCTTCAAATATGCTGTCAAGGAGTATTATTCACACGTCAGCAAATCGTGCTGGGGTCCGTTCCAGACCGAACTGGCTGACAAGTTCCAAGGCAATTGGGACGCACTGGCCGAAAGTCTGTGGCTGGACCGTCATATGACAAAGGACGATCCGATATTCACATTCTTCACCGAAGTTCAGGTACGTGATTTCAACGACCGCATTGACTCGATTGTCGGCGACCGCGATCTGGTCACACTGAACAGGGAATACACACATATGCTTTACAACTGGCGCAACGGGCATGACATTCTTCAGTATCCGGATGCGAATTCAACCCTCCGTCTGACTTTCGGACAGATCAAGTCGTTTGAGCGTGACGGAGAGATGCTGCCCTGGCGCACTCTCCCAAAGGAAATTCTTGAGAAGGAGAATCCTGAAATGTATGACTTCACTCTGAAACCGGAATGGCACAATCTGCTCAAGAGGAAAAATCCCGGAACCGGAGTCAACTTCATATCGGACAACGATATCACTGGCGGCAACTCCGGCAGCCCTGTCCTCAATGCGAAGGGCGAAATCATAGGCTTGGCTTTTGACGGAAACAAGGAATCACTTGCAGGCGATGTTTCATGGACACGTGACTATAACCGCTGCGTGAACGTTGACATCAGGTTCGTCATGTGGACTCTCAAGAAATACGCAAAGACCAGGAATATTCTCAAAGAAATCAAAAAGTAACAGATATGGCAAAAAAATCGACTTTCAGAACAAACTGGCCCAAAACTCTCATTCAGCTGGGCATCCTGGCCGCTCTGGTTTTCTTCCTCAGCGGACTTGCAGTAAAGATTTTCCCGGGCATGACGGCCCCGGATCCCGAAAAGTACTGTCCATACGGCGGACTTGAAGCGCTTGCCACATACATCCAGCGCGGTTCACTGCCCTGCTCGATGACATCGCTGCAGATTGTAATGGGTATCGCTCTCGCAGCTGCAGCAGTTCTTTTCAGCAAGCTCTTCTGCGCATTCATCTGCCCTGTCGGAACAGTAGAAGATCTGCTCATCAGACTCCGCAAGGCCATCGGAATCAAGGCCGTCAGACTCAGCGGCACAGGTGTTGCCGACAAGGCTCTGCGCATTGTCAAGTATGCTCTGGTCTTCTGGCTTTTCTACATGACCATATCGTCAAGCGAGCTCTTCTGCAAGAACCTTGACCCGTACTATGCTGCGGCAACAGGTTTCAAGGGTGAAATCACACTCTGGATGTCAGTAATCACAGTCGGCATTGTCATTGTTCCGGGGCTTTTCATTGACCGCTTCTGGTGCAGGTACATCTGTCCGCTCGGAGCTATTTCCAACTCCTTCAAGTTTTGGATTTCGATGGCTGTTCTGGCGATTGTATTCATCGTACTGAATCTTGTCGGTCTGGCAGTCAGTTGGACAATTGTTCTGGCAGCTTTCTGCATTGCCGGTTATCTGCTTGAAATACTGTGCGGCAAGCCTAAGGCACAGCTTCTTTATGTCATCAATGACGAGCCGAAGTGTACGCACTGCAACGCCTGTCAGAAAGCCTGTCCATACAATATTGACATCGCCCATCTGGGAGGCAAGGTCAATTCCGTTGACTGTACGCTCTGCGGCGAGTGCGTAGCCTCTTGTACAAGCGGTTCTCTCAGCATCGGCACAAAAAAGCCGGGCAAGCCTTTCATGAAATATGTACCGGCCATAATAACATTGGCTGTGGCTGTTATCGCATTCATTGCCGGAAGCAGTTTCGAACTGCCTACAATCAGCGAGACCTGGGACATTGAAGAAGGTATGGAGCTCCAGGATGTCAAAATTGAGAATCTGCGCACAGTCAAGTGCTACAGCAGTTCCATGGCATTCAAGGCACGTATGGAAAAGGTGAAGGGCGTTCACGGTGTCAGAACATACGTTGGAAGCCACACTGTCGTAGTTTCATACGACCCGAAGATTACCAGCGCCGAAAAGATTCAGGAAGCCGTTTTCACTCCGTCACACTTCCGCGCAATGAGTCCCGACCCAAAGGAATATCCCGAGGTAAAGGTCGTGACCATCCGTACCGAGCACATGCATGACAAGACTGACCTGAGCTATCTGGGCATCCAGTTCAAACTGACAGACAAGGGAATCTTCGGTCTGGATTCCGAGTATGACTGTCCTTTGGTCGTTCACGTCTATATGGATCCCGCTGTAGAACTTGACGAGGAGTATTTCCGTCAGGTTGTCGAAAAGAAATCCCTCGACATGGTGACAGCAAGCGGAAATGTCAAATCGACACCTGTTGATTTTGAATTTGTCCGTCTGGAGGAAGGTTACGACATCATACCTACCCCTGAATACCTGAAGATGATGTTTGACGGTTTCCATGCCGATTATAACGGCCGCTATCCGGATGGTGACAGCACTGTGGTACGCAAAAGGAACCTGCAATATGCCGACCAGCCCCAGTTCATCGTGGAGGTTGCCGACCCCAACTTCGAGAAGACCGTTGTGACACGCGCCCTGCCATTCCTGAGCAATCACGTTTCAAGGGAGGAAGGTGTCATAAGCATGGATCTCACCCTCAATAAGGATTATGTTCCATGCATACAGTTCCGTTTCGCAGCCCCCGCTACCGCCGAGCGCATCTACGAACTCATGACAATGGATACGTGGACTATTACATACGCCACTGACGATGTCCGCGAGGAACCTGCACGTCTGGCTGTCAAGAACCCATTCACATCATTCCCGGCTGAATAGACAATGCTGAAAAGACTGATGCTTATCACGGCGTTTCTGTCCGCATTCACTGCGATGAGTGCGGCAGGATTTGTCGTTTCGGGTCGCGTCACCGATGCTCGCACAGGTGAATCTCTTGAAGGTGCAGTCATTAGTCTGGACAACCTGTGGGCCATGTCATTTGACAATGGAGAGTATCAGTTTGACAACGTCCAGCCGGGCAAATACGCAGCCAAGGCCATTCTTCTGGGATACGTCACTGCAGAGTTTGAGGTTGAAGTGAAGGCCGACATCAAAAACCTGAGCATCAGACTGAAAACGTCATCTCTTGCTCTTGACGAGGTAACCGTAACAGCGAAACGCCCCAAAGAAGGAGCCGGAACCACATACAACATCGGACGCGAAGCCCTGGACCACATGCAGATAAGCAGCATGTCCGATATGAGTGCCCTTATGCCGGGCGGCAAGACCACCAATCCGGACCTGACCACAGCCAACAGTTTCTCACTGAGGTCAGGCGGCAACAGTGCCGGAAACGCAGCCTTTGCGACCGCAGTTGAGGTTGACGGAATCAGGCTGGGCGGCAATGCGGCTTTCGGACAGATGGGCGGAATTGACACCCGTGGCGTATCTGTTGACAATATCGATTACATCGAAGTTGTGACTGGTGTACCTTCGGCTGAATACGGAGACCTTGGGAACGGCATGGTACGCGTTCATACAAAACGCGGTTCAACCCCATACCGTCTGAGTTTCACAGTCAATCCGCGCACATATCAGGCATCAGTTTCCAAAGGATTGAATCTCAAGGATAACACTCAGATTCTGAACGTGAATGCCGAATGGGCACGGGCAGTGAAGAATCTGGTATCACCTTACGAGTCCTATACCAGACGCACTCTGGGTATTATCTACACGAATACCGCCCACAGGAATTTGAGGCTTGAGGCCGGCCTAACCGGCAATCTGGGTGGAATGAACTCAGAAGACGACCCAGATGCCTTCACCGGCGAGTACTCCAAGTCCAATGCCGGAAGCGCCCGTGGAAACGTCGCGGCGACCATTCAGATGAACCGCAACTGGATAACCAGCCTGAAACTGGAGTCCAGCATCAATTATGAGGACAATCTGAGCCACGACCACAAGTTCAATTCCGCAGCATCGGCACTGCCCGCGGTGCACTCTCAGACAGAAGGCTACAACACTGCAGTTCTGCTGCCGAAGGGAGAGTATTTCAGCGACAGGATTGTTGATTCCAAGGAGCTTGACATTGCAGCATCCCTGAAATATACATGGGACCGCAAATGGAACGGTTTCAGAAGCAATTTCAAGGCAGGTCTGCAATGGAAAACCAATGGCAATGTGGGAAAGGGTGAATACTATGAAGAACCGCTTCTGGCTTCGGACGGCTACCGCCCACGCCCCTACTCCGACTATCCGTTCATGCATACTGTTTCGGGCTACATCGAAGACGATTTCACATTCCCGTTCGGAATACAGCTCATAGCCGGTATCAGGATGGACAACATATTCGTCAAGGGTTCCGATTATACTGATGTCAGTTCATTCTCGCCCCGTATCAATGTGAAATGGAAGTTGTCCGATGACATTTCTCTCCGGGGCGGATGGGGCATTTCTGAGAAGATGCCATCATTCTACATTCTGTTCCCCAGTCAGGAATATCGCGACATTCTGGTAGGGTCCGACAATTCCGGCAGCCAGCCTGTATATACCTATTACACCAAGCCATACACCCTTGAATTCAATCCGGACCTGAAATGGCAGCGCCACTACAACACGGAATTCGGCATTGACGCAAACATTCTCAAAACGGGAATCTCACTGGTAGGATTCTGGAACACGACCCGTAATCCATACAAATATACCTATTCGTATTCTGTGGTGGAGATTAAGCGCAGTACCGGCCCGGACCGTACTTTCGTGCAGAACAAGAGACAGGACAACGGCGCTCCGGTCTATCGTGCAGGTGCGGAACTGACCGTTGACTTACCAGAAGTGAAGCCCATACGCACATCGTTCCGTGTCGATGCCCAATACACATGGACCAGGACTGAAGACGACGGGCCCAACTACTATTACAACACCGGCTGGTCACACACTACAATCAGCAACAGGTCATACCAGTATGTAGGAGTCTATGACAACGGCGGGAACGGCAACCTTATGATAAAGGGAGATGTAACCCATTCTCTTGATGCCAATCTGACTGCAATTACCCACATACCTGAGGCACGGCTCATAATAACCTGCAAGATAGAGTCTTCGCTGCTCAAACGTTCGCGCAACATAGCCACCGGGAGTCAGGAAGTGCTATATCCCGTGGCCTATCTCGATGTCGAAGACATGACACCTGTTCTGCATCCTTTCACTGAAGCAGACAGAACCGATGCCCGCTTCAAGGACCTGGTACGCACACCGAGCAACGACTATCTGTTCGTTCAGGACGGATACGGAGCATACTTGTCGGCCAACCTGAGCATTACCAAGGAGATTGGTGACAGATTCAGTCTCTCGTTCTTTGCCAACAACTTTACTAACTCGAGACCTTACGTAAAATCCATAGCCACCGGAGTTGGAGCCATTTTCACTCCGGCATTCTATTACGGTCTCAGCTGCAGAATTGAATTATGAGAATACTCACATACATAATACCGGCCTTGCTGCTTCTCTCATCCTGCATCGATCTTGAGAATGGGAACCCGTATGCCGAAGACATGCACCGGTTAAGCATCAGCCTCCAACTGCCTCCCGATTATCAGGGACTGGACCTGTCAGGAATCAATGTGGAAATACGCGACAACGCCAACGGTGTCACATACAATGGCATTTCCGACAATACCGGTACGATCCGTCTGGATGTGCTGAACGGCGTGTATTCAGCCACTCTGGCAGCGACCATATCATACGAACAGTTCAACGCATCCCTGAGCGGAATAATAGTTGACGGAACGGACTGCAATGCAGTCATGAACCTGCTGCACAGCCGTACCGGAGACATCGTTATCAAGGAAATCTACTGCGGAGGATGTCTCAAGCTGCCGGCACAGGGCAACTACAACACTGACTCATACATTATTCTGCACAACAACACCGACCACACGGTCTATCTGGACAGTCTCTGCTTCGCCACCCTGGATCCGTATAATTCAAACGCATCGTCACAATGGAATCCTGATGATGATTTCTCACCGCTGATCCAAGCAGTCTGGCAGTTCCCAGGCAATGGTACCTCACAACCGCTGGAAAGCGGCCGTGATGCCGTCATCTCCATCTACGGAGCCATTGACCACAGTTCCCAGTATCCGCTTTCAGTCAATCTGAACAAGCCCGACTACTACGTCTGCTACAATCCGGGACTCTTCCCCAACACCAGTTACCACCCTGCTCCGGGAAACAACATCAGACAGGATCACATAATGGATGTTGTTATGAAGATGGGCAAGGCAAACGCATATACCTTCTCAGTCAATTCGCCTGCACTGGTCATATTCAAGTCCGTAGGCTGCACTATGAAGGAATTTGTCAATGTGCCGGAAAACATCATCCAGAAGCCGGGAAGCGACGACCGCATAATACGCCTGCCAAATGACTGGATTATCGATGGAGTCGAAGTGTTCAACGGCCAGCAGACCAACAACAGGAAACGCATCAACGCATCGGTAGATGCCGGCTATGTAACCCTTTCCAACGTTCACGAGTCAAAGACCCTGATGCGCAAGGTCAACGAAGAGAGATCGGAGGCGCTGGGATACGAGGTACTCATTGACACGAACAACAGCAGTACCGATTTTTATGAACGTCAAAGCCAGTCACTCCATGAAGATTAGTATTCTTACAGCAGCATTGGCGTTCCTTACGTTCCAGCCCTGTGCGGCACAGTGGAGCTACGACCGCACTGTGCGGCGCAACTTCTGGAATGACGGAACAAACGTTTCCGGAATCCGATGCGACACAGCCCAGATTTCCGTTGCCGGAATTTCCGCAAGCTATGAGTCAGGCGATTTCAGAACCTTAAGCCAAAGTGCAAGTGAATGGAATATCAGCGCCAATGCCAAATCAATCAGGCACCTAGACCGTTATTCCATGAAGGGCAGTTTCTCATTCACTGACACTGAGGCCAAAGACATGTGCGGCTCAATGTTCCTCGAACCGGGTTTCTTCCCTGTCGATGTCTTTGAATTCACTCCCGGACGCAAGACATTCCAGACCTACGCCATGAACGGAGGCATTGCCGTTGACCTGGGACAGTCATGGACAGCAGGAGTCGGTCTGGACTTCACAGCCCGCAATGTGGCAAAGCGCAAGGACCTCAGATACAGTGCATACCGTCTGGACATGATGGTCAATCCGTCCGTGATTTATTCGGCAGAGCATATCAGATGGGGAGGTACACTGCTGTTCGGACGCAACACCGAAACCATCAGTGCCGAACAGACCGGTTCTGCAGCCACAGCACCGTTCGCATTCTTTGACGAAGGCCTTGCTCTGGGCAACTGGCAGGTCTGGACCGGCAATGGCAGCCGTCTCAAGGAAAGCGGTGTCAACGGACTTCCCGTCAGGCAGAACAGATATGGTGCATCGGCCCAGATAGCAACATCGGACGGCACGTTCTATGCCGATGCAGGCTTTTTGTGGAAGGACGGAAGCGTTGGCGAAAGACAGGTCATCTGGTATCGATACAACGGGCCTGAGGCTATGGCGGACATCGGTTTCAGACATGGTCATTCAGCATTCAGGGCAGAACTTTCATGGTCACGTCTGGATAACCGCGAAACCGTCCAGGACAAGGTCATGGAAGGAGGCATTTCAATTGTCAGAGAATATGGCAGCAACCACATTTACAGCTGTGCAGACATCAGCATCGGTCTGGCATACGATTACAGTTCCGACAAGCTGAATGCCACCGTTTCGGCAGCATTCAACAACTTGCAGAAGCAGGCTGCGCCCATATACCCGTACGTCTATACACGCCAGCTCAAAACAGCCGGTCTGAATATTCAGGCCCAATACCGCCACCGCAGTCTTGAATACGGTCTCATGCTTGGCTGTTCCAAGGGTTTTGCCACGGATAATTCCAGAACCGTTTCAGAAGGCGGCAGTTCGTCCACCCCATTCCGTCATGAAGATGTCTGGAACGATGCAGATATGTTTGAGACCGCCGGACGCATTGACGCAGGAGCTACACTCAGCTGGAACTTTGTCCGAGGACTGTCAGCCGTTCTCTCAGGCGACTTTTCATACGCCGGAAACTGCGGAAAATCCAGATATTGCATAACTACAGGATTGTATTATATTTTCTAACCTTTTTAATAACAATTATCTTTTATGAAAAAAATTATGTTTGTTGCAGCCATGGCATGTGCAGTCATGGTATCATGCGAATCAGAAGTTGCCGATCCAACCGGAAAATTCGAAATCGTTGACAAGACCATTCCGTGGGATGGTGCCAGCA
>JAKSIW010000075.1 GCA_024398555.1 Bacteroidaceae bacterium
TTTTACTCCGCGATGAACTGGAATGCGTATATCTCACAGATGGAAGCATTTTTGGTATCCGAATCAAAGAGGAAGAAGAGCGGCTGCTTGCCCTTGATTTTTGGCAGTGTGATGTCTGCGCTGAGACTTGTCATTTCCTGAGGCATGTCGGACTTTATTGCCAAAGTGCCTATGACCTGACCGCCACGACTCTCGTAAGGACTGCCGGTCATTATCCTGATGGTGCCGTCTATGCCCTGCGGGACAAGGTCGAAGACGAGTCTGATGCCGTGAGCTTTCTTCAGCGGAGAGAAATTGAAGTATTTGTAGCCGACAGTCGAGCCGTCGGTGTTGTTTACGACCGGCGTGAACGGCTGCTTCAGGTCGAACGGGCCCTGGCATGACTTGAGGTCCAGATATGTGGGACGCATGTATGATCCTGAGTATATGAACTTGGGATAGTCGTTGTAGTATGGCTCAGGTCCGGTGTAGTAGCATGCTATGCCGGCAGAAGTCCTGTTCAGAGGATTCAGGCCGTTGATGGCAAATCCCTCCGAGTTGTATTCGCCTTCGGAGATTATGACTCTGCCACCTTTCCCCTTTTCGACCTTGACCTCGATAGGGGCCACCATAGCCTGACGGGCATACTCATCGGTTCCGGTCTGACGATGGTAGAACACCCACCAACTGCCGTTTATCTCAGCGATGCTGCCGTGAGTGTTGCCTGTAGGATTGGCTGTGTATATCACATTGCCGTTCTCGTCAAGATCCCTGCCACGACCGTCAATGATGGTGCCGCCGTAGGTGAAGGGGCCGAGAGGATTGTCGCTGTATGCGTATGCCAAAGTGTAGTTTGTATCCTTCAGACCGAACTCTCCGTCCTCCGTCCAGCGGCTGTAGATGAAGACGTACTTGTCTTCGATTTTGCGTATGGAGGAAGCCTCGAAGAAGCGGAATATACCTTCCTGATATTTGTTGGAGACAAGGTCCTCGATGGCTTCGGTGCCGGGTTTGAGAGTGGCCATGGTATTCGGGTCAAGCTCGCCGGCCCATGACTTTTCGAACCCCCAGTATGCATAGACGCGGCCGTCGTCGTCCACCAGTACTCCCGGATCGAATCCAAGCGGACCTACAGTGGTTTTCGGATTCGCCTCGCTCCAGTTGCAGGCTACAAAGGGTCCGTCCGGGCGGTCGGACTTGGCCACCATATTCTGACGTCCTCCGGCTTGGTTGTTAGGGTATAGGTAGTAGGTCTTCCTGCCATCGGCATCCTTGACTTCGACCACATCCGGAGCGTAGAGAACGTCACCCTTTCCATTGCGGTCCAGAAGCTGGCCGTCTCTGTCGTATATGGACTGGAAGATGACCCCGTCATAACGCCAGTTGCTCAGGTCATTGACCGGCGCGGACCAGGTGACCTGCTCACGTCCGCAGTACTCCTTGATGAGAGAGTCGTGCGAACCGTAGATATAGACTCTGTACTCGCCGGGTTTGTCCGGGTCTTCAAAAACGTATGGTTCAGAGTCGGGAATGTACTCCCATAGCGGCAGATAGGGGTTCTGTGCCGACACCTGCACTGCTGCAAGCGCTGCGATTGCAGCAAGCATTGACTTTATTCCAATTTTCATATCTGTTGATAGTTTGATTACTTCATTCGTAGCCAAAGATACATCTCTTTGTGTATCTTTGCAAAAAACATACACACGAAAATGGAAAAGAACCTGACCATTCAGGAGCAGCTCGAGCTTATGCGTTCCGGCAAGCCATACGATGCCCATACACCTGAAATGTACGCATGGCGCGATGAGGTGAAGGCGAAGCTTCACAAGCTGAACACTACGGAGTATCACACTGACAAAATGAAAGAGGTGACACGTTCGCTCTTTCCGAACTCCGCACAGGATTTCTATGTGGAGCCTCCGTTCTACTGTGACTACGGTGACGGCATCTATGCGGATGAGGGCGTCTTCATCAATTTCGGTGCGGTAATTCTTGATGGCGGCAAGGTGACCATCGGCCGCAAGACGCTGATAGCTCCGGGTGTACATATCTATACTGCCGGCCATCCTCTTGATGCCGACGAACGTGACGAATGGGAGTACTGCAAGCCCGTCACGATAGGCGAGCGCTGCTGGATAGGCGGACATGCCACGATATGTCCGGGCGTAACCATCGGTAACAGAAGTGTCATTGCCGCAGGTGCGGTTGTGGCTCACGATATCCCTGATGACTGTCTGGCTGCAGGAGTACCGGCCAGAGTGATACGTCGTCTCAATCAGAAAAAGTGATGGCGGCGCAGACTGTTAGAATCGTAGAGCAGCGGCTGGTTCCGGCATTGCTGATATCTGTTCTGCTGCTGGTGTCTTCATGCCTGTCGTCCGGTCGCAATTCCGGTTCCGGGAACATCAGACTGGAGGAACCTGCTTTCTCAAGTTCCGACAACATAATCGAACATTCCGGATATACTGTGTGCTACAATGACCGTCTGCTTATCCCGAATTGGGTGGCCTGGGAACTGACGTCCGAAGAGAGCGAAGGACGCTTCCCGCGTTCGCAGGGGTTCGAAGCCGATCCTGAATGGCGCGGCATGCAGGCTGATGACCGTGATTACCGGGGATCCGGCTGGACTCGCGGGCACATGGCGCCTGCCGGTGACATGAAATGGAGCGAACAGGCTATGCTGGAGAGTTTCTACCTGACCAATGTCTGCCCGCAGGATGCCGGGCTGAATGACGGCAGCTGGAACTGGGTTGAGAAGAAATGCCGTGATCTGGCACGCGCATACGGCAAGGTCTGGATATGCTGCGGCCCGATTGTCAATCCTGACAGCCATGAGACGATAGGGACTGGCGGCGTGGCTGTTCCGGAGTCATTCTTCAAGGTCATATTGTACAAATCCTCCGAAGGCTATCAGGCCATAGGCTTCGTATTCCGCAACTCGTCTGACAGCCAGTCTGCCGGAAAATCCTGCATGAGCGTAGATGAGGTGGAGCGGAAAACGGGTCTCGACTTCTTCCCGTCCCTGAAGGATGACGTTGAGGATAGGGTCGAGGCAGACTTCGACTGGAATGCTCTGGCCTCATGCGGCAGGTGATATTTCCAAGTATTATTATGGAATAGGCTTGTTTTTATTCCGCAGATTCTTATCTTTGCGGATAGTTGCTTGTCAAGACAATCAATATTAATCAATATGTTAAGAAAATTATCAGTTTTTGCTCTGGTTGCCATCTGTTCTGTCGGAATGATGGCTATTGACAACAGGGGGATTTCCTTCAACGTGTTGTCAGAAGACCGCTTTGCCGTCATAGAGAATGGCAGGCCTACAGTCATTCTTGCGGATGAGTCCGACAATGTGGCTGTTCAGATTGCTTTGAAATCCTTGCAGAAGGACTTTCTGGCCGTATCCGGAAATGAAGCCGGCGTGGTATATGAACCGTCAGCAGAGAGGATGATTATCATCGGCTCAATGGACAGCAAGTATATCTCTCAGATTATCAAATCCAAGAAGATTGACAAAAAGGAACTTGCAGGAAAGAATGAGAAGTACATCATGACGGTGGTCAAGGATCCTCTGAAAGGAGTGTCTGAAGCTCTGGTCATTGCCGGAAGCGACCGCCGCGGTACGGTATATGGCATCTATGAACTCAGTGAGCAGATAGGTGTGTCACCCTGGTATTTCTGGGCCGACACTCCAATCGAACACAAGGATAACGTCTCGATTGTACCGGGTACTTACACTGCAGGCGAGCCTGCCGTAAAATATCGTGGCATTTTTCTGAATGACGAGGCTCCGTGTCTGACCGGCTGGGTGAAGAACCATTACGGAACTGACACCGGCGGACATGAATTCTATGCTGACGTGTTTGAACTGATCCTGCGTCTGCGCGGCAATTTCCTGTGGCCTGCCATGTGGGGCTGGGCATTCTATGCTGACGATCCTCTCAACTCCAAGACTGCCGATGACATGGGTGTCGTGATGGGTACGTCACATCATGAGCCGATGGCGAGAAATCATCAGGAATGGGCACGCAATCCCAAGGCATACGGAGGCGTGTGGGACTACACGAAGAACAAGGAGGAACTGCAGCGCTTCTTCCGCGAGGGCATTGAGCGCTCCAAGGACAACGAGGATCTGATTACCATCGGCATGAGAGGTGACGGCGATGCAGCACTGGCTGGCTCAGACGAAGAGAACATCAGAATGATGGAAGGCCTGTTTGCTGACCAGAGACAGATTATCAAGGAGGTGACAGGCAAACCTGCAGAGAAGCGCCCTCAGGTATGGGCCCTTTATAAAGAGGTGCAGTTGTACTATGACCAGGGTCTGCGCGTGCCTGACGATGTCATTATCCTCATCTCGGATGACAACTGGGGAGATGTCCGCAAACTGCCGAATGCAGAGGAACGCCTTCACAAAGGCGGTTGGGGCATGTACTACCATGTTGACTACGTAGGTGCTCCGCGCAATTCCAAGTGGCTCAACGTCACTCCCGTCCAGCATCTCTGGGAGCAGATGCAGCTCACATACGATTACGGCGTTGACAAGATATGGGTGCTGAATGTCGGTGACCTGAAACCGATGGAATATCCAATATCCCTGTTCCTTGACATGGCATGGAGTCCGTTCAGGTATTCGGCTGCCACACTTCTGGATCATACGCGTGACTTCTGCGCCCAACAGTTCGGAGAGGACCAGGCTGAGGAGGCATGCCGCATTCTCAACCTGCTCTGCAAGTATAGCGGCAGGGTTACTGCGGAGATGCTCGACAGAACCACCTACAATCTGGAATCAGGCGAATGGAAGCAGGTGGCTGACGAATGGGCACGTCTGGAGGCAGAGGCGCTCAGACAGTATCTGACACTTGATCCTGCTTATCGTGACGTATATCAGCAGATTATTCTGTTCCCTACCCAGGCTCTGGCCAATGTATATGACATGTATTACTCTCAGGCAATGAACAACAAGTTCTTCCTTGAAGGCAATCCTGCAGCCAACGAATGGGCTGACCGCTGTGAGCGCGATTTCAAGCGTGACGCTCTGTTGAACGCCTCGTACAATGAGGATATTGCCGGAGGCAAGTGGAATGGCATGATGACACAGAAACACATCGGTTATACTTCATGGAATGACAACTTCCGTGCTGATACCCAGCCAGCTGTGTATCGTTTCGATACGGATTCCATCAAGCCCGGTCTGTTCGAGTTTACAGAGAAGGATGGGGTGGTGGCAATGGAGGCCGAACACTATTTCAGTGCAAATGATGCTGCTGAAGCCAAGTGGACTGTGATTCCCTATATGGGCCGTACACTGAGCGGTATTTCGCTGCAGCCATACAGCAAGGCGACAGACGGTGCCGAGATTACATACAAGTTTACGCTTTCTTCAGATGTGAAGAGCATTGATGTCCGCTTTGAACTGAACGCCACTCTGGCATTTGCCCGTCTTGAGGGACACAGATTCATGGTGAGCATTGACGGAGGCGAGGAGCAGGAGGTGAACTTCAATGAACGGCTTAATGAGAAGCCGGAGAACGTTTACTCGGTCTATTATCCTACCGTGGCTACGAGGGTGGCTGAAAGTGTCGTCACATTTGAATTGCCGAACTCAGTCGGAGAGCACACGCTGAAGATAAGGCCTATCGAGCCGGGTACGGTATTCGAGAAGATAATCGTTGACTGCGGAGGTTATGAGAAATCCTATCTCTTCGGCAACGAGAGTCCTGTGAAACGCCCGACCGAGGCTGGCGTTATGCCGAGAAGGATGGGATTCGGTCCCCGCAGATAGTCTCAGGACTTTAACACTGCGTCCAGCATCAGTGCGATATCAGTACTGGTGATACCTTTGGACAGAAGAACAGGAATGTCGGATGTGAATGATGAAGTGAATGCATTTGCGTCCGACATCTCTTTTGACCTTCTGTACAGTGATACGGCCAACGGGATATTTCCCGAGCACCATTCGAGATGGCCGGCATTGAGATAGTCCTGCTGTGTTGGAGATGCGCTGAGAATTTCGGTCCAGTATCTGCGTGACTGGTCGTATTTCCCGCTCAGAAATGCGCACCAGGCGATTCCCTGCCTGGCTCTTGTTGATTCGGGATGCTGGAATCCGACTTTGAAGAAACGGTTCAGAGCTTCCTCGCTGCGCCCGGCACTCATCAGACAGTCGGCACACTGGAGCGTTGTCTGCATGTCATCCGGTGCGAGCGTTTCAGCCGCAAGCATGTATTCTGTGGCCCTGCGGTCATCACCCATGTCGCGGTAGCACTGTGCGATATGTTTCAATGTCCACAGATTGTCCGGTTCGAGTATGTCGGCCTTCATGTAGGCTTCGATGCTTTCCTTCAGACTGCCGTTCTTCTGAAGGGCGTATCCGTACTTCTGCCATATCTGCCAGTCTGTGCTTTCCGGACCGTTCTCGGCGAGAAGCCGGGCGAACAGGACTGCAGATTCTGCGTAGTGTTTCTTCTTAAGCAGGAATTCGGCGGAAGTACGCTCGAACTGCGGACTTGACGTCAGTTCGTCAAGCTCCGGAATCCGGAACAGATTGGTGTGACTGACAAAAGGATCCCAGAATTCATGACGGCGCGGGAACAGTTTGACGAAACGGTACAGATCCTGGATGTACTGTCTGGCATACTTGCTGTAACGTTTCGAATAGCTCTGAGTGTCAGAGATCAGCGACGTTTCCGGCATACCGTCGGTCTGGGACATTATCTGGTCAGCAATCTGGCGGCGCTGTGCTTCGGGTATCTGCTGGAACGTGAAGCAGAATGAGTATTTGTCCGAATTGCAGAACAGGTCGGATGAAAGCAGACCATGTCCGATAGGGGTCTTGGCCAGTTCCGTGCCGATAAATGAATTCCTTACATCAGGCTGGTCGTAGTCAAACGGACGGAACCATCCGGAAAGTTCCCGGAAGAATGGGTAGTTCTTGAGACTGGAGAAAGTGCTCATGTAGATATCTGCTCCCTCCATCTGCAGCTCATTCATCTCCATCAGTCTCTTCTGAATCTCCGAGCCTTCTATCCAGTTCTCCCATTCGGGGTTGACATCCTCTGACAGAACATCAGCATCAGTACCGGCCTTCGGAGCATTCTTGAGCATTGCCGGGATTATTTCCTCTCTCATCTTCCTGTCGGTCTCGTCAGTATCGCGCGACAGGAACAATGCATTCTGGATGCTTTCCGTACCGGTTATGATATCTATGGAGTCAGACATAAGGCTGATAAGCGCAGGAATTTCGGGAAAGAATGGCAGCAGCCTTTCATATCTGACAATGGCCAGCAGGAAACCTGTCAGTGAGCGGACGGATAACGCAATATCCGTACAATGGCTCAGCTCGCCCAGCAGGAGAATCTTCTGCGGATCGAAACGCCCGATAACAGCAAGGGTAATGGCGCTGATGATGACGCATCTGTCTCCGCCTGTCACCGTTTCCGATTCGATGAGTTCCCTGAATGATGCTGATGTACTGCCGTTCCAGAGTCCACTTGCCCATATCCTTGAGAAGACATTTGACAACAGCGCCTCGTGATCGCTCAGGACACGTGTCAGCTCGGGGGTGTCATTGCCGGGCTGGGGCAGAGGCAGAATGGCAGAAAAACGCTCCAAGGAGGTCCTGATGGCACTGATATCCATCGGACTGTGCTGGTAGAGCCGTCTGGCCTGGTCGGCAAGAGTCATTGATGACTGCGTCTGCAGGTGAATGAACACGTCATCGTTGAGCAGAATGGCTCTGCCGATGAGCTGGCGGTGCAGGCTGGCACGGGCAGTGTCCGGGAGTCCCTGTTCGAAGTACTGCAGCATGTAGCTGTAGGAAGTGTTCAGTTCCTCCAACGCTGAGGTTATCTGCCAGTCCGTCACTCCGTCCGCCTGAACGCCAATCAGCTGCAGAGCCTCACCGAGCTGCTGATTGAGCAGCATTGTGATGATGCGTTCATGTCTTTCTGCCGTTGTTTCCTTCTTTCCCATAACTGTCCTGTCAATGGATATGATGATAAAAAATGGGGCCACTTGTAACGGCAGCCCCATATCTGATTCATGGGATTGTTATCCCTGGATTGCAGCGATACCTGGCAGAACCTTGCCCTCGATAGCCTCGAGCAGAGCACCGCCGCCGGTTGATACGTATGATACCTTGTCTGCGAAGCCGAACTGCTTGACTGCGCTTACGGAGTCACCGCCGCCTACGAGAGAGAAAGCACCATTGTTGGCTGTAGCATTGGCAACTGCAGTTGCGATAGCCTTGGTACCAGCCTGGAAATTGCTGAACTCGAATACACCTGCAGGACCGTTCCAGAGGATGGTCTTGGAAGATTCGATGATTCCGGCCATAGCCTTTGCGGAAGCTGGACCTATATCCATGCCCTCCCAGCCGTCAGGAACGTTGTTGTTGTCAACAACCTGAGTGTTGGCCTCATTGTCGAACTTGTCAGCTGCAAGACAGTCGGTCGGCAGAACAATATTCACGCCGAGCTCCTCGGCCTTCTTCAGAACTGCAAGTGCCACATCAACCTGGTCAGGCTCGCAGAGTGAGTTGCCTACCTTGCCGCCCTTGGCCAGAACGAATGTATAAGCCATACCGCCGATGATGACGAGGTTGTCAACCTTCTGGAGCAGGTTCTCGATGATGGTAATCTTGGATGATACCTTGGAACCGCCGATGATGGCAGTAACAGGCTTTGTAGAACTCTTGAGCACCTTCTCAACAGCAATAACCTCCTTCTCCATGAGGAAGCCGAACATCTTGTGGTCTGCATCGAAGTAGTCAGCCATGACAGCTGTGGTGGCATGCTTGCGGTGTGCTGTACCGAATGCGTCGTTCACATATACGTCTGCGTATGAAGCCAGAGTCTTGGCAAACTCCTTCTGGGCGGCCTTGAGCTCCTTCTTGGCAGCATCGTATGCAGGATCCTCCTTCTCGATGCCACGTGGCTTGCCTTCCTCCTCTGCGTAGAAACGGACGTTCTCAAGCAGCAGAGCTTCGCCGTCCTTCAGAGCTGCAACAGCCTCCTGAGCCTTTGCACAGTCCTCTGCGAACTTGACATCAACACCAAGGCACTCGCTGACATGTGCCAGAATATGCTTCAGTGAATATTTGGGATCAGGGTTCTTCTTGGGACGACCCATGTGTGATGCGATAATCAGACGACCGCCGTCAGCGATAATCTTCTTGAGTGTCGGCATTGCAGCGACGATACGTGTGTCATCTGTAATGTTGAAATTCTCATCAACGGGAACGTTGAAGTCAACGCGTACGAAAGTTCTCTTTCCAGCGAAGTTGAATTTGTCAATTGTCATAATATCAATAAATTAATGGTTCTGATACTTTTCGTATCGCAAATTTAGCAATTTACTTGACATCTGTAATCAAAAGAGGTCAAGTTTCTGCAGGATAATACTGGGTTGTCTGATTGTTAAGGATGCCGCTATTGAGTATAGTTATTATCATTATTGGTGCAGGCAATGTTCAAAAGGCACATTGACCGCTCGCATTCAAAT
>JAKSIW010000076.1 GCA_024398555.1 Bacteroidaceae bacterium
GATACCGTTGACAGCGGGGTGTGACACCGGTCTGCCGCCAATATCGTATATGATACCATCTGACGTGGAGTCCTGAACAGGCTTCACGCCGGTGTGGTATTGCTCAGGATCTATGCCCCGCTTCGTGCATTCCTCTATCAGGGCGTCGCGGATATAGTAGAACGCCGGCTTCGGTGTATAGTACTTGTCAAAAATCAAGGGCTCGGCTCTCTGACGGTATTCTATCCAGCTGCGGTCATCGGACACTCCCCACATAATCACTCCAAGCGAGTTTTCCTCCTGAAGAGCCACGTTCACTATTTTTCTGTAATCCTCAGCCTGTCTTATGTATCCGTTCAGGTCTCCCCAAAATGACTGTCCGAGTGTAATGTCGAGTTCGGTAATCTCGCATTTCAGCCCGATTTCTGCAAAATGGCGATAGGTATCAACCAGCCGGGTGGAGTCAATTTCTCCGGTAGAGAGATGACACTGGAGTCCCACTCCGTCTATCGGAATGCCGCTGTCCTTCATCCTTTTGGCCAGATTGAACAGCGCCTTTGTCCTGGAACTGTTCCAGTGCTGATTGCCATAGTCATTCAATATCAACAGCACATCAGGGTCCGCCTGACGGGCCCATACGAATGCGGAATCAAGGTAGGATTCCCCTATCACATCATACCAGACGGTATTTCTGAGTCTGTATCCGTCGGGATCGGTGCTGAGAATGCTCTGATTGTCATCCAGACATTCGTTCACCACATCCCATTCCGCAATCCGTCCCTTGTAGTGCGATACGACGGAAATGATGTGATTCTTGAGAATCTGCTGCAGCTGCTCCTTTGTCAGGCCCCTGTTGTTCTTGAATCCGTCCTCGCTGATCCATTTCGGAACCTGCGTATGCCAGACGAGAGTATGCCCGCGCATCATGATACCGTTATTCCGGGCAAAGTTGACCAGCTGGTCGGACTTGCTGAAGTCAAACTGTCCCTTGTTCGGCTCCAGCGCATCGAATTTCATCTGATACTCAGCCACCATGGCATTCATGTTCTGCTCTATCACCCTCTGACCCTGTGTACCGGATGTAATCATATCGGATGTGGTGGTGACACCAATATGGAATCCCAACGCATCGGCATAATAGCGCAGGGTCTCGGACGCGTCGTCTATCACATAGTCCGGCTGACACAGAGTGATGTCATCGATGTAATACTCGAACTGTCCGTTGAAGCCGAGGTCTATGTATCTGTCGCTGTTGGACACGTTCTTCAGGAAATATGTCTTCATCACCCAATAGCCCGGCTCACCTATGTTCAAGCTCTCGGAAACGGAGCTGTTACGTCCCAGATTCAGATAGAAATTCTTGCTGAGTGAGGACTTGTCGCTATCCGTCAACGGGCGGAACAGCCTCACGGAAACCATATCGAACTCACTGGCCTCCTTACCCGTCATATCCATATTGACACGAACCCTGGTACTGCCGCCGGTGGTCTTCACATGCAGCACCCTGTTTGAACTGTCCAGCGGATCCGCTTCGACCTTTGCAGTGCCGTTGCCGCTCTTCTTCCCGTTTTCGTACAGTTGGAATGAACTTCCCAGGTCGATTGAATCGAAATTCTCCACTACAACAATGTCTGTGAAATCCGGACCCGGATAAGGTACAGGATCCAGCCGTGCAACCTCAACCAATGAGATGCGGTCGATGAAAAATTCGTCAACGCTCTGTCCGTAGTCAATGATCAGGCGGGCCAGATGAGCCATACTGACATCGAACTGGACGAAGTATCTTGTCCATTCGGTGCTGATGTCAAATACCGCCGGCCAGCACTGCCCGTCCTCATAATTCTCCTGCTGACAGCATATCTGCAGCTGGGAGCCCTGCTTGCCTGACATGGCATAGAATTCCAGCCTGTACGTTCCCGGTGGAAGCTTCCTGTTGAAGTCATACTGCGCCTGTGCCTGCCAGAACTCCTGTGCCTTGGTGTTCTTCAACGACATACAGGCAATACTGCCATCATATCCCGGATAATGGCTCTTCATTGTAGCTCCATCTCCCCAGCCATGCCACCGGCCCAGACCGTAGTTGAAGTTGTACGATGTCGCATCAATCAGATTTCCCTCGACATTGGGCTCCGGCGTTGCGGCTGAAACACCTGGAGAAGCAATTGTACTGAACTGCAGAAAAAGCAGTGCCGTCAGTAAGAGTCGTGATTTATTCATAATACGTTCCATGCACAGCAAAACTAACAAAAATCTGCCGGTGTTTACTAAAAGATACACATTTTATGTATGTTTGCATCAGTATGAAGAAATCAATTATTATCCTGGCATTTCTGGCGATAGCCGGCATGCCTGCAAATGTGAGTGCACAAAAATGGGAGGGACTGGCTGAGACGCCTCAGATGGGCTGGAACAGCTGGAACAAGTTCGGCCATAACATCAGTGAGGAACTGATACGCCAGCAGGCCGATGCAATGGTAGAGTCCGGTCTTGTCGATGCCGGCTACATCTATCTGAATATGGATGACTGCTGGCACGGCGACCGCGATGCCGACGGTTTTGTCCAGCCGAACACGGAAACATTCCCTTCAGGCATTAAGGCTCTTGCCGACTATGTACATTCCAAGGGCATGAAACTGGGTATCTACTCCGATGCAGGCCGCAAGACTTGTGCCGGAAGGACGGGAAGCTTCGGTCATGAGTACCAGGACGCAATACAGTATGCACGCTGGGGTATTGACTACCTGAAATATGACTGGTGCTCCAGTGAGAACATCAATCCGCGGGGTGCATACGCACTGATGCGCGACGCTCTGCGTGCTGCCGGCCGTCCGATTCTGTTCAGCATGTGCGAATGGGGTTCGAACAAGCCCTGGGAGTGGGCTGCCGAAATAGGACATTCATGGCGTACGACAGGCGACATCACAGCCCGCTTCGCCGGAGATCCCCGTCAGCGCGGATGGGGTCAGACAGTTCTGAGCATCATTGACCAGAACGCGCCGCTGCGCAAATATGCCGGTCCCGGCCACTGGAACGACCCCGACATGCTTGAAGTAGGAAACGGTATGACAGTCAATGAGGATCGTGCCCACTTCACAATGTGGTGCATGATGGCCGCCCCTCTGATTCTGGGCAATGACCTGTCAAAGATGAGCGCCGAAACCTGTGCCATCATCCTGAACAGGGACGTTATCGCCATAGACCAGGACAAGCTGGGTGTACAGGGCCTGCGTTTCAAGACTGAAAACGACATCGAATACTGGTTCAAGCCGCTTGTAAACGGAGAATGGGCATTCTGCATCCTGAACCGCAGCGAAGAACCGGCCGACCTGGAAATCAACTGGCAGGACTTCAATCTGACAGATGACGAAGTGTCACATCTGTCAACAAGCTTCGATCAGATTACCTACACAGTCACTGATCTGTGGAACAAGCCGGCTAAAAAAGCCAGGACAGTCACCACGAAGAAGAACATCAGCGTGACTGTCCCGGGACATGACGTGATCCTGTACCGTCTGACACCGCAGACAGGCAGAAAATAGTCTATTACTTGAAGAGCTTCTGTGCGAATGTATTCAGATACAGGCGCCAGTTAGCCCATACATGACCGCCGTCCGACTTGAAGAATGTGTGGTCAAGACCGCACTGGGTCATTGTCTCGTCGAGAGTCACTGAATTGTTCCAGAGAAAATCGCTGGTTCCGCAGCACAGGAAATAGAGTTTGACACCTGCTTTCTTCAGTGCTGTAATCTGTTCCGGGGTGGAGCTGCCGGCTGCAGAAAGCGGGCATATCCAGTCGAACATCTCGGGATACAGATTGGTCGCAGTAATGGTATGGCCTCCACCCATTGACAGACCTGCGATGGCACGTGATTCCGGCTTGGCAATGACTCTGAAGTTCTTCTCAATGAAAGGAACTATCTCAGTGCAGAGACTCTTCACGTATGCGTCCTGCATGGCCGGGTCACGGCGGTCAAACTGTTTTTCGGGCAGTCCGAATGTCTGTGCAGCCTGCTGGCCGGGGTTTCCGTTGGGCATGACTACAATCATCGGTCTGGCCAGACCCTTTTCAATAAGATTGTCCAGAATCTGGGCGGCACGTCCCATCGAGACCCATGCCTCTTCATCGCCACCGGCACCGTGGAGCAGATACAGGACAGGATATTTCTGCTTTCCCTTCTCATAACCGTAAGGAGTATAGACCGTCAGACGACGGTTGATTCCGAGGATGTCGCTGTCATACCACATGTAACTGACTGTACCGCGCTGGTCCGCTTCATTGTAGTTCTCACTCCTTTCGCCCGGCACGAACACCATGTTCAGATATCTGGTGCCGTCACGCTGCACCATATAGTTCTGCGGATCGTTTACCGACACGCCGTCCACCACAAAGTTGTAGGTGTAGATTTCTGGCGCAGGTGCATCGACGGTAACCTCCCAGATACCGTTCATGCCCTTCGTCATCGGGATTCCGGCGGCGTTCTGACCCTCCATCCAGTTGCCCTGGAGTGTGACCTGAGTGGCATAGTTGGCATTCAGGCGGAATGTCATCTTGCCGTCCCTGACCTCCGGCGATACCACCTGCTGGCGCCCGCCGAAATTGAAATTGCTGAGTTCCTGTGCCCATGCACCGCAGCACATGAGAACGCAGACTGCAAAAATTGATAACTTTTTCATAATTGGTGAATTGAAATATTGGTGTTTGTATTGATGTATAGCAGATACGGAAGATCCAGTCCGGCAGCTATCTGTGTGGACAGTCCGCCCGTAAAACGGGGATTGCATTCCAGAAACAGCGGTTCGCCTGATGCGCTGATGCGGAAATCCATGCCGCAGACGCCATTGTAGTCCAGATGCTCCAGCATACGGCGGGCAATGTCGCATAGTTCAGGCATTTCCACGCTTTCACGTTCAATGGCAGGGCCCTGCCCCCGGTTGGCCAACGACCTGTAGCAGCCTGCCGCAAAAGTTCCATGCCAGCGGAAGGCATCGACACTGCAGTCACAGCCGTCAACGCATTCCTCTATCAGATACCTGCCGCCAGGCTCATGCTCCATCAGTCTGGCGAGCGCCTCCATACTGCGCGGACGATACACGCCACTGCCGCCGAATGACTTGTCACGCTTGAAGATGACGGGGAATGGAAGATCGGTCAGTGCAGCCTCATCTGCCCGGCTTCCGGAACGGAAAAAGACTGCGGGCTGTGCAATGCCCAGTCTTTCGGCAAGAGCGCTACAATCCACCTTGCTCTCCAGCAATGCTATCTTCTCCGCACTATCCACCGCTATGCCGATACCGTCAGGCAGCTCCTCCCTGAAACGGGCCAGTGCAAGCTGGCTGCCGACCGGCATTATCATCGACGGACAGTACTGTCGGACAGCCTTCAGCAGTTCCCGCCGGTAGCCCGGTTCATCGCGGAACGTATTCTGCGGAAAGTCCGCCAACACGGCCTCAATGCCATGTCCGCACAGGTCATCGCGCACAGTACGTCCGATATTGCCCATCGTCCCGAACACAAGAACATCGCACTTCTTGCCCATTGTGCGCAGCCTCCAGTTTGTCAGAAATTACGGAAATGTATGACCGACGGATCGAAGTGGCTCAGATCACTCACTCCGGTTCTTGCCATCACACCGGCAAGCTCGGCGGTCATGCTGTCAATGCGGTCACTGACAGCATAGCACCCCTTCTTCAGCAGCGGCATCAGATGACGGCCTACGGAAACGGCTGATGCACCCAGAGCCAGAGCCTTGTACACATCCATTCCGCTGGAGAAACCGCAGTCCGCAAAGACAGGAATTTCACCGGCCGTAACCTTCAGGATATCCGGCAGCACCATCAGAGGAGGACACGAATAATCAATCATGCCATGATGATGTGACACCACGATGCCCGCCACACCGACCTTCAGGCACTTTTCAGCATCCTTGGGACTCATTACTCCCTTCACGACAAAGGGAACAGTGCTGGCCTGTACGAAATCGCGAAGCTCTTCCGTCGACTTGGCCTTCATCGGCAGACCCATCACATTGTCATACAGTCCGTTCGCCTGAAAGGAATGGTCGATATCCATTCCCACTGCAATGCATCCGCAACGGATGGCATGCTCTATCTTGCGGAACACCTCACGGTTGTCGGCATGAGGTTTGATTATCTTTACAGTTCTGGCACCGGTCGCCACAACACCTTCCAGTTCGGAATCCTCTCCCATGCCCATCCAATGCACGGCATTGCTGCAGGCAGCTGCCTGGGCATAGACATTCATCCCATCATGAGCGGTATTGGACAGATGCGAAAGAGCCGCGGTCATGACAGGCGTCGAAAACTTGTGACCGAACAGGCAGAACGAAGTATCGGGAATGACCGAATCGAGGTAGCGTGTCTCTATCAGCATTGAATCAAGATAATCCCGTGTTATCTTATCTGAATCTTTGGAATACATTGCAGATGACTGTGGTTGTAATTGGATTGTCAAAGTTAAGTCATCGTTGGCATAAACTGTCACGGTATCACAAAAAAATCAATAACTTCGCAGACGTAAACCAATAACGGTGACCGTACGGACTCCCGTGCAGTCACCACCAGGCAAATGGCTGAAGAAAAGAAACTTTTCATCGAGACATACGGATGCCAGATGAATCTGGCTGACAGTGAGGTGATTGCATCAATCATGAGGATGGCAGGCTACGAGCCGACGGAAGATATCAGTAAGGCCGATGCCATTTTTCTGAACACCTGTTCCATACGTGACAACGCCGAACAGAAGATATGGAATCGGCTGGAAGCGCTTCATTCAATGAAGAAGAAGCGTCCGGGACTCATCATCGGAGTGATGGGCTGTATGGCCGAACGCACTCAGAACGACCTTATCGAGAACCACCACGCCGATCTGGTGGCAGGACCCGATGCCTATCTGTCACTGCCGCAGCTCATCGCCGAGGTCGAGGCCGGAGGCAAGGCCATCAATGTGGAGCTCTCCACGACAGAGACTTACCGCGACATCATTCCTGACCGCATCTGCACAGGCCGCATCAGCGGATTCGTGTCCATCATGCGAGGCTGCAACAACTTCTGCCACTACTGCATTGTCCCCTACACCCGCGGACGCGAGCGCAGCCGCGACATACGCAGTATTCTGAATGAGGTGTGCGACCTGCGCGACAAGGGTTATAAGGAGGTGACGCTGCTCGGTCAGAATGTGAACTCCTACCGCTACGAAAAGGACGGTGTGACCGTAGGATTTCCGCAACTGCTGCGCCGCGTGGCCGAGGCCGTACCGGAAATGCGTGTCCGCTTCACTACATCGCACCCGAAGGACATGAGCGACGATACACTGCACGTCATCGCCGAAATGCCTAATGTCTGCCGGCACATCCACCTGCCCGTACAGAGCGGCAGCAACCGCATACTGGAACTGATGAACCGCAAATACACCCGCGAATGGTATCTGGAGCGTGTGGCCGCCATAAGAAGCATCATTCCGGACTGCGGACTCTCCACCGATATGTTCACCGGATTCCACTCGGAGACAGAAGAGGACCATCAGATGACGCTGTCGCTGATGCGGGAGTGTCATTTCGATTCATCATTCGACTTCAAGTATTCGGAACGTCCGGGCACATTCGCCAGCCGTCATCTGCCTGACGATATTCCGGAGGATGTGAAAATCCGCCGCCTGAACGAAATGATAGCACTCCAGAGCGAGCTGTCACTGGAATGCCACAGGAATTGCATCGGCCATACCTACGAAGTACTTGCAGAAGGTTACTCCAAGCGTTCTCACGACCGGCTCTACGGGCGCACTGGGCAGAATCGCACAGTAGTGTTCGACAAGGGAGGCCACAAGCCGGGTGACATGCTGAAAGTCAGAATAGAAGACGCCACCTCCGCCACACTCATCGGCAGAGAAGTACAATAGAATACAACAGATTATTATGAACAGAGACCTGACACGAATCCGACTGATACTGATGGTGTTTCTTGAGTTCGCCGTCTGGGGGATATACCTGTCATCCATCGGCAGATATCTGGACCATATCGGCTTTGGCACCAACATCAAATGGTTCTTTGCCATGCAGGGCATAGTCGCCCTGTTCATGCCGACCATCATCGGAATCATCGCCGACAAGTACATTCAGGCACAGAAGATGCTGTCCCTGTGCCAGCTTGTAGCAGGTACTTTTCTCATCGCCGCGGGCCTGTACTGCAAAAATGCCGGAACGGATGTCCGCTTCGCACCATTCTTCATCCTATCCAGCATCAGTCAGGCATTCTTCATGCCGACTGTAGCCCTAACAAACGCCGTCTCCTACCATGTTCTGACAGATGCCGGCAAGGATCCCGTCAGATACTATCCGCCCATTCGTGCATTCGGTACGGTAGGATTCGTCTGCGCGATGCTCCTGAGCAACTGGATGAAAATAGACGGTATCTCCATGCAGGACTCATACACACAGCTCATAGCATCAGGTATCATATCATACGTGCTGTGTCTATATGCCCTGACGCTCCCCAACTGTCAGGTGAACAGAGTCAGGGAGGAAAGGACACTCGCACAAAGACTCGGTCTGAATGCCTTCTCATTATTCAGAGACCGTCAGTTCCGCGTTTTCCTGATCTTTTCGATGCTGCTTGGAGCCGCATTGAAAGTAACAGAGGCCTACGCAAGCCCATTCCTGAATTCCTTCGGGAACAATCCGGCACTGGCAGATACGTTCGCCGTCCGTAATTCCAATGCACTGTTGTCAATATCGCAGATTTCCGAAGCCCTGTTCATACTTCTCATCCCGTACTGCATGAGAAAACTGGGCATCCGCAAGGTAATGCTCATCGCTATGGTGGCGTGGATGCTGCGTTTCTGGCTGTTCGCAATCGGCGGTCCGCAGATGCCACGCGTCATCTGGCTGATACTGAGCTGTGTAGTTTACGGAATCGCATTCAACTTCTTCGACATATCCGCATCGCTGTTCGTGGAATCGAGCGTAGCCAGTGAGATACGCTCATCCGCTCAGGGACTGTATATGCTGATGGCCAGCGGACTCGGCTCCGTCATCGGCACCATCGCGGCTGGCTCAGTCGTAGATCATCTGGTATATAATGCCGCCACGCCCGACTGGAAGGCAGCCTGGCTGATATTCGCGGCATATTCACTTGTTCTGGCCATACTGTTTGCATTCACATTCCATCCGCAGGACAGTAAAAACTGATTCCCAACATGAACAAGTTCCTTGTGGCGATGCTGCTGGTTCCGGGGCTTGTCTTCGGCCAAGGCTCCGTATCCGGGATTGTCATTGACAGTCTTACAGGAGAGCCGCTGCCATTTGCGACGGTCTTTGTGAATTCAAGCCAGCATTTCCTGAGGTCACTCTATGAAAATAATCTGGAAGAAAACGGATACCGCCTGTTACGGCCTGATGT
>JAKSIW010000077.1 GCA_024398555.1 Bacteroidaceae bacterium
TTTCTTCTGACCAACATTGTGGCAATACCTCTCATGTTCGTCATAGTGTCGCTCGTCGTATCTCTGTGGCTCGTGTTCTGGATAGTACCGCTCAGAACGATGCTGGTCAGTATTGTTTCAATGCTGGTCCGTCTTGTGGACTTCCTTCTCGGCAGAATCGTGGCGCTGCCGGAATCGAGTCTCGATGTAGGTTCTGACAATGTCCTGCCGGTGTGGCTTACATATCTCACTATCCTGCTGCTGTACGGGTATCTGAGCAGGAAATCCTCCCGTTGCCTTGTCGCTGCGGTAGCTGTACCGGCAGTCAGCAGTGCGGTTATGCTGATGCTTGCATTATGATTTGCATTTTTGCGTCACTTGCATTACTTTTGCAGGATTATATATTCCAGAAGGTATGCTGAACAATTTTCTGAGTGATGAGGATGTGTCACAGTTCCGAATATGGATGGACTGGGCTGACAATTTTGTCATTACGTCGCATCTGTCACCCGATGGCGATGCAGCCGGTGCCGCACTCGCAATGCTCAATTACCTGCGCATGAAGGGCAAGAATGCTGTCGTGGCTCTGCCAGACGGCCTGCCTGTTTTTCTGAAGTGCCTGCCATCCGCCGGGGATATCATTACGTTTGACCGACAGCCTGACAGAATAAACGAACTGCTGGACAAGGCTGATGTGATATGCTGTCTGGACTACAACGCAATCGGCAGAGTGGGGGGGATGGCCACTCATCTGCTGTATTCCAAGGCCAGAAAGATCATGATAGACCATCACCCGTTCCCGGGACCGTTCTGTGATGTGACGCTGTCGCACCCTGAGGCATCCTCCACATGTGAGGTGATGTTCCATTTCCTGTGCGCTCTCGGTGAATGGGAAATAGTGACGCGTCAGATTGCCGAGTGCATCTGCGCCGGAATGATGACGGATACCGGAGGGTTCACATACAACAGCAACAGTTCACAACTGTTCTTCGCTCTGAGCCAGCTGATTGACAAAGGAGTGGACAAGGATGCGCTGTACCGCAGAATATTCCACAGCTACTCGGAGAACCGGCTTCGCATGACCGGCTATGTCCTGTCAGAGAAGATGGTGGTGCTCCGGAACTGCAGGGCTGCCCTGATTACTCTTACCCGGAAGGAACTCGACCGCTTCCACAGCACCAAGGGGGATACGGAGGGCATCGTCAACATGCCGTTGCAGATATCGGGAATCGTGTTTTCTGCCTTTTTCCGCGAAGATGCCGAGCGGGGACTCATCAAGATTTCCCTGAGGTCGGTCGGAGATGTCCCGTGCAACCTGCTTGCGTCTGAATATTTTCATGGGGGAGGCCACCGGAATGCTTCCGGAGGCGAGTTCAAAGGAACGATGGAGGAATGTGTGAAAGTGTTCTATCAGGCCATTGACGACTGGAGCAGGTCCGATGACCCTTCCATCCGTCAGATATTTGACAAATAAAAATTCTATGATATGAGAGTGAATCCGATCAGACTTCTGTTCCTTGCATCAGTCGCAGCGCTTGCGACCGGATGCCAGAAGACGGTTACGTATGCGGAACAGAAAGCGCACGAGCGTGAGACAATCAACGAGTTCATCGAAAATCAGAAGATTGACGTTATCACACTGGATGAGTTCCTGAAGGATACGATTACCAACAATTTCGAGACCGGCCCTGATACGACCCGCAATGAATTCGTACTCTTCCCCGAGACGGGAGTGTATATGCAGATTGTACGAAGAGGTGAGGGCAAGGTGCTTCAGGACGGCGACAGGAGAGTCTACAACTGCCGCTTCATGGAGCATGACATCGCCAACGACGAGGTGATAAATCTCAATCTGTATGAGAACTATCCTGATGTGATGACCTGCACGCGCACAGGTGACACATACTCTGCCACATTTGTCCAGGGCAAGATGTTCTCGGCTTACGGGACTTCAGTCCCCAGCGGCTGGCTCGTGCCTATGCCATACATCAGACCGTCGTTCTTTAATGGCGACCAGTCATCCAAAGTACGTCTTATCGTACCTCACGACCACGGCAACAGAAATGCCATGCAGTCGGTGTTCGCATGCTATTATGAAATCGTAATAATGTCACAGAAATGGCAATGATAAAGTCTATCTCCGGAATCCGCGGAGAAATAGGCGGCCCGGCCGGTAATGGTCTGACGCCACTGGATATTGTGAAATTCGTATCGGCCTACTCGACCTGGCTCAGGAGAAACAATCCGTCCGCCAGAACCGTGGTTGTCGGAAGGGATGCCCGTATATCAGGCGAGATGGTACGCCAGGTGGTGTGCGGCTCTCTGATGGGCATGGGACTGGATGTCATCGACATAGGACTTGCCTCAACCCCTACGACCGAACTTGCCGTGACCTGGCTTGGTGCCGATGGCGGACTGATTCTGACGGCCAGCCATAATCCGCGTCACTGGAACGCTCTCAAGCTTCTGAATTCCAAAGGAGAGTTTCTGAGCGCGGCTGACGGCGGCGAGGTGCTGGCCATAGCGGAGTCCGAGGATTTCCTGTATGCCGACGTGGATCATCTGGGACATTACTCCACCAATCAGGACATGAACAGACGTCACATCGATGCCGTGCTGGCCATGGATCTCGTGGATGTGGAGGCCATCCGCAAGGCCGGATTCAGCGTAGCCATCGACTGCGTCAATTCCGTCGGAGGCCTGATTCTGCCGGAGCTGCTGCAGCGCCTCGGCGTGAAGACCGTGAAGGGTCTGTACTGCGAGCCGACAGGCGATTTCCAGCATAATCCGGAACCTCTTGCCAAAAATCTCGGCGACATCATGGGACTCGTTGCCAAGGGCGGTTACGATGTCGCATTCGTCGTTGACCCTGATGTGGACAGGCTGGCCTTCATCGATGAGAACGGACAGATGTACGGTGAGGAGTACACCCTCGTGACGGTAGCGGATTACGTGCTGAAACATACTCCGGGCAATACCGTGTCCAATCTCAGCTCTACGCGTGCGCTCCGTGACGTAACCGGTCGCTACGGAATGCAGTACAATGCAGCCGCCGTAGGTGAGGTGAACGTCGTTACTAAAATGAAGGAGACGGGCGCTGTAATCGGAGGCGAAGGCAATGGCGGCGTCATCTATCCGGCTCTTCACTACGGTCGTGACGCTCTGGTAGGAATTGCACTGTTCCTCAGCCATCTGGCTCATGAGGGCATGAAGGTGAGCGAACTCAGAAAGACATATCCCCCATACTTCATCGCCAAGAACCGCATTGATCTCAAGGCCGGGACCGATGTCGATGCCATACTCCGCAAGGTGAAGGGCATTTATGCCGATGAGGAGATCAATGATATCGACGGAGTCAAGATTGACTTCCCCGACAAATGGGTCCATCTTCGCAAGAGCAACACTGAACCGATTATCCGTGTCTATTCCGAGGCATCCACAATGGAGGAGGCCGATGAGATAGGACGCAAGGTGATGGAGGTGATAGAGAAAATGATCTGACATCAGCCGCGGAACAGTCTGCTGACTATTCCGTCCCCCGTAAACAGACCTGATTCACTGAATCGGACATAGTCTCCGTCGTGGATCAGGTCTCCTGTCTCTATCCATCTGCCGGCATCCGAAAGAAACTTTCTGACGGCATCCTCTCCGAACGTGGCCGACATCCTGCCAAGTGAAATTCCCCTGCCCGTTCTGAGGGACAGCATGACCATCTCGTTGTAACGGTCGTCTTCGGTCAGCGTCTCGCTTTCCATAGACGGTCTGCCTGATATCATGCCGCTGATGTAGCGGTCGATGTCCGGAATGTTCCAGCGTCTCACCTTTCCGTCGAAGGAGTGGGCTCCGGAGCCTATGCCAAGGTACCTTGTCCCGTCCCAGTAGCAGCTGTTGTGCCTCGAATGGAATCCCGGCTTGCAGAAATTGGATATCTCGTAGTGGATGAAACCTAACGAGGACATCGTCTGACACAGTTCGTGGTACAATTCCGCGCACAGTTCGTCGGAAGCCTGCGTGATTTCCCCTTTCTTCATCATCGTGAAGAGCGGAGTGTTCTCCTCGTAGGACAGACAGTATGCGGACAGGTGCGTCACGCCCTCAGCCGCAAGTGCTCTGATGTCCGAGACGAAGTCATTGACGGACTGCCCGGGCAACCCGTATATCAGGTCTGCACTGATATTGCCGAAACCATGCATGTGTGATTTCCTGATAGCTTCCAGCGCGCCTTCGGCCGTGTGCCGGCGACGGATGGTCCGCAATGTGCCGTCGTCCAGACTCTGTACCCCCATGCTGATCCGATTGACCGGTGTCGCCTCCAGTCCGCTCAGGTATTCGTCTCCAAGGTCGTCGGGATTGCATTCCAAGGTTATCTCCTCAACCCGGTCCAGACCGAAAGTTTCGTCTGCCTTCCGCAGTATCCGTGCGATGAGTTCAGGACTCATCTGCGAAGGGGTGCCTCCCCCGAAATAGACGGTCCTGACTGGGTCTGCATCGTCGAACCCTCTGTACAGTTCCATCTCGCGGCACATGGCATCGGCATAAGCCCCGCGCATCGGAAGTCTGGTGGTGGAGTGGAATGCGCAGTAGGCGCATCTGCTCCGGCAGAATGGTATGTGAAAGTACAGACCGGACATATCTGCGGCAAAAGTAGCGCGTGCGCGTGACACATGCAAATATTTAATTATTAAGATGGATAGTTTGGCGATTTGTTATTATTTGCTAAATTTGCGAGCCCGAAAAAATAGACAATTAAACAAATAACAATATTAAATAGTTGACAGATGAAGAATTACAAGTCTGGTGATGTCAGGAACGTGGCCATCGTAGGTGGTTCAGGTTCAGGTAAGACAACCCTAACAGAGAGTATTTTGCTGAACGCAGGTGTGGTAAGACGTCGCGGTACCGTCAATGCCAAGAACACAGTAAGCGACACCGCTGCCGTTGAGCAGGAATACGGCTACTCGGTCTATTCGACGGTATGTTCCGTAGAGTGCGGCGACAGGAAGCTGAACTTCTTCGACTGTCCGGGTTCGGATGATTTCTCCGGAGCATCAGTAACCGCTCTCAACATGTGCGATTCTGCAGTCCTCCTGATGAACGGTCAGTACAACATGGAGGTCGGCAGCATCAATAACCACCGCCTCATCCGCAAACTCGGCAAGCCGGTATTCTTTGCGGTAAACTATGTCGATAATGAGAAGTGCGAGTATGACAACATCGTTGAGGCTATCCGTTCCCAGTTCGGTGGAGGTGTCTATCCTGTACAGTTCCCTGAGACATCAGGCCCTGGCTTCAAGAGCGTGATTGACGTTCTCTCAATGAAGAGATACACTTACACCGCCGACGGAGCCGCTCCTCAGATCGATGATGTTCCGGCTGCTCTGGCTGACAAGGCACAGACTCTTCACGATGCACTCGTGGAGGCTGCTGCAGAGAACGACGAGGCCCTCATGGACAAGTTCTTCGACCAGGGAGAGCTTTCCGACGAGGAGATCCTGACCGGTCTGCGCAAGGGAATCGCTTCCGACAGTTTCTTCCCGGTACTCTGCCTGTCCGCTGCTCAGAACGTAGGCGTAAGCGGTCTTGTTGACTTTGTCTGCAATATGGCTCCGAGCCCTCTGGATGTAGCTCCTGTCAGCAATACCAAGGACGAAGAGGTGAAGCCGACCTCCGATGGCGCTACCTCACTCTTCTTCTTCAAAACTTCAATGGAGCCGCATATCGGTGCCGTATCCTACTTCAAGGTCATGTGCGGTACTGTACACAGCGGTGAGGACTATACAAATGCAGACCGCGGTTCCAAGGAAAGGATCGCCCAGCTGTTCACAAGCAACGGTACCATCCGTACTGAGGTCTCTGAGCTCTGTGCCGGTGATTTCGGCTGCACAGTCAAACTGAAGGATGTCAAGACCGGCAATACTCTCAATGCCAAGGGTGCTGACAACAGCTTCAACTTCATCAAGTTCCCGAACTACAAGTATTCACGTGCCATCAAGCCGGTCAACGAGGCCGATATGGAGAAGATGATGTCCATCATCGCACGTATGCGCGAGGAGGATCCTACTCTCGTCATCGAGCAGTCCAAGGAACTCCGTCAGGTTATCCTGCGCGGTCAGGGTGAGTTCCACCTCCGTACCTTCAAGTGGTGCATCGAGAACAATGACAAGCTCCAGATCAACTTCGACGAGCCTAAGATTCCATATCGTGAGACTATTACCAAGCCTGCACGTGCCGACTACCGTCACAAGAAGCAGTCAGGTGGTGCCGGCCAGTTCGGCGAGGTTCACCTCATCGTCGAACCGTACGAGGAGGGCAAGCCTCTGCCGGAACTCTTCAAGTTCGGCAATCAGGAGTTCAAGATGAGCGTCAAGGGTACTGATGAGTATCCGCTGGAGTGGGGCGGCAAGCTGATCTTCGTGAACAGTATCGTCGGCGGTTCCATTGATGCCCGTTTCATGCCTGCTATCCTCAAGGGTATCATGCAGCGTATGGAGCAGGGTCCTCTGACCGGTTCTTACGCACGCGACGTGCGCGTCATCGTATATGATGGCAAGATGCACCCGGTTGATTCAAATGAAATCTCCTTCCTCCTCGCAGGACGTAACGCATTCAGCGCTGCATTCAAGGAGGCAGGTCCTAAGATTCTGGAGCCTATCTATGACGTGGAGGTACTTGTTCCGTCAGACTACATGGGTGATGTCATGAGTGACCTGCAGGGCCGCCGTGGTATGATCATGGGTATGGAGAGCGAGGGTAACTATCAGGTACTGAAGGCAAAGGTTCCATTGAAGGAAATGTCGACATACTCCACATCTCTCAGCTCCATCACAGGCGGCAGCGGCTCGTTCGTCATGAGCTTTGCCAACTACGAGCTTGTTCCTACGGATGTTCAGAACGAACTTATCAAAGAGTTCGAGGCTAAGCAGAACGAGGAGGATTAATTGTCAAATTGATAATTATAAATGGCATTGGCTGTTAAACCAATGCCATTTTTTTATATTTTTAAGATAATCTTTTTGCATTTTACTTGTAATAAAGATTAAGAGTAGTATATTTGTGCCAAAATAGAGACTGATGAAGAAGATCACTATATGGTTGCTCGGTGGTGTGATGGGTATTTCCTTTCTGATACTCCTCATTCTTCAGATCGGATACATGCGCGACATGGTGTCCATGAGAACGCAGCAGTTCGAGGAATCTGCCAAGAGGGCGCTCTATCAGGTGGCCCGTACACTTGAACTTGAAGAGGCCCGCCAGTATCTGGAGGCGGACATGGACGGTATCCGCAGGGCTGAACAGGCAGCCTCTCAGAATTTCATCCAGCAGACATACACCTTCCCTGACGGTTCATCGTTCTCCGTCCAGCAAAGCATACCGGCTGCTCCACGTGCCACGATTCCGCCACTGCAGATGCCCAGGCCGGGAGGCAACACTACCGTGACCGAGAAGAGCATGTCGCTCCAGCAGGATCTTCTGAAACGCTACATACATCAGCGCGCACTTATGGATGAGGTGGTATATGGAATGCTGTTTACTGCCAGTGACAAGCCGCTGAAGGACAGGGTGGATGCTTCGCTGCTTGCAAACGAACTGACTGCACAGCTCCAGAACAACGGCATCTCCATACCGTTCCATTATACCGTGTCCACCAACAGCGGCCGTGTGGTCGGCGGATGCGAATGCAAAGACTTCAATCCTAAAATGCAGAAGTATTCATACTCCCAGCTGCTTTTCCAGAGCGATCCGCCAAGCAGAATGGGAATACTGACAGTCTATTTCCCGACGTTGCGCCATTTCATCACCGGTTCGGTGCGCTTCGTCATACCTTCGCTGATATTTACGGTGTTTCTCCTTATTACATTTATATTGACGCTGTTCGTCCTGTTCCGTCAGAAGAAACTGTCCGAGGCGAAGAACGACTTCATCAATAACATGACGCATGAGTTCAAGACTCCCATCTCGACCATTTCCCTTGCCGCACAGATGCTCAATGACTCCAGCGTGACCAAGTCACCGCAGATGTTCCAGCATATCTCGGGTGTGATCGGGGATGAGACCAAGCGGCTCCGGTTCCAGGTGGAGAAGGTTCTGCAGATGTCAATGTTTGAGCGCAACGCCAGCAATCTCAAACTGAAGGAGACGGATGCGAACGAACTTATTGCGGGAGTCGTCAAGACGTTCGCTCTGAAGGTGGAAAGCTGCGGCGGGTCGGTCGAATCGAAGTTCGAGGCTGTGAATCCGTTCATAATGGCTGATGAGATGCATTTCACAAACGTGATCTTCAACCTGATGGATAATGCGGTCAAGTACCGCCGTCAGGATGTCAATCTGCATCTTCAGGTCAACACGTGGAATGAACAGAACAAACTGCTCATTTCCGTGGCGGATAACGGACTCGGCATCAGCAAGGATGATTTGAAGAAGGTTTTTGAGAAATTCTATAGGGTACATACTGGCAATCTGCATGACGTGAAGGGATTCGGTCTTGGTCTGGCATATGTAAGACGGGTCATTCAGGATCATAATGGCAGTATCCGTGCCGAAAGTGAGATTGGCAATGGAACGAAATTCATCATAACATTGCCGCTGGTTCAAGATTGAATATTTAATAAATGACAGAAATGGAAGAAAAAATGAACATCCTCCTTTGCGAGGACGATGAGAATCTGGGAATGCTCCTTAGAGAATACCTTCAGGCCAAGGGATACAATGCTGAGCTGTGTCCTGACGGAGAGGCCGGATACAACGCATTCGTGGCGGGCAAATTCGATATCTGCGTCCTGGACGTTATGATGCCGAAGAAGGACGGCCTCACTCTTGCACAGGAGATACGTGCCATGAATCAGGAAACCCCGATTGTTTTCCTGACGGCCAAGAACCTCAAGGAGGATATTCTGGAGGGCTTTAAAATAGGTGCTGACGACTATATCACCAAGCCGTTCAGCATGGAGGAACTGACCTTCCGCATCGAGGCCATCCTGCGTCGTGTCCGTGGCAAGAAGAATCACGAGCTGTCAGTCTATTCGATCGGAAAGTTCACATTCGATACCAAGAAGCAGATACTCTCCATCGATGATGACTCCACCAAGCTGACGACCAAGGAGTCCGAGCTTCTGGCTCTGCTGTGCGCTCACAACAATGACATTCTGCAGCGCGATTATGCTCTGAAGGCAATATGGGTTGACGACAACTACTTCAACGCCAGAAGCATGGACGTCTATATCACCAAGCTCCGCAAGCATCTCAAGCGCGATCCGAGCGTGGAGATTATCAACATTCACGGCAAGGGATACAAGCTGGTCACCCCGGAGACAGAAGGCTGATTCC
>JAKSIW010000078.1 GCA_024398555.1 Bacteroidaceae bacterium
TTATTGGTCATTATGGAAGAAAAGAAGAAACTGGTAGTGTTGACCGGAGCCGGCATAAGCGCAGAGAGCGGCATTCAGACTTTCCGTGGCGGCAACGGGCTGTGGGACAATGAACCCGTCGAGGCGGTGGCTTCAATCGAAGGATGGTACGATGACCCTGAGAGGGTAATCGATTTCTACAACAAGCGGCGGGCACAATTGGCTACAGTTCAGCCGAACAGGGCTCATATCATATTGAAGGAACTCGAGGAGCAGTTCGATGTCACGGTAGTCACCCAGAACGTTGACAACCTGCACGAGCGTGCAGGAAGCAGCCACATCATCCACCTTCACGGCGAGCTGACGAAGGTCCGTCCGGTCGATTGCTACACGGACCGGGACTGGTACAGCGAGAGGTATGTTTCGGACATAGGCTACGAGCCGATTCACATGGGCGACACGGGCGGGCCGCACAACAGTCAGCTGCGTCCGCACATCGTGTGGTTCGGTGAGCAGGTTCCGAACTTGGAAATGGCCATGCAGGCTGTATCAGAAGCCGATATTCTGCTGATTGTAGGAACATCAATGCAGGTCTATCCGGCGGCAAGTCTCTATCGGTATGCACCTCCTTCATGTCCCATCTATATGATTGACCCGGATCCGGCAGCAGCCGCCCATGTAAGCCGCGTCATTCACATTCAGGAGAAATCGACCGTCGGCATGGAACGTTTCCGTGAGATGCTCATACAGTTCTGACAGGGATTCAAACTGAGACGGTCCATGTCTGATGTTTGTCGGAAAGTACTAACTTTGCATTTGAAAAGCGCTAATATAGAATGACATTGCTATTATCCTTTCTCGGACTGGACTGGCATGCCTGGTTCACGGTACTGCTGATGATATCAATTTTCACAGTGCTGCTCAAGACCGATCTGCCTACGGAAATCGTATTCTTTGCGGGAATGGCCCTGTTGCTCATCACCGGGACACTTTCACCGGAGCGGGCCCTGTCAGGATTCAGTTCCAGCAGTGTGGTCATCGTCGGCATACTGTTCATTGTGATTGCCGGCCTGGTCCATACAGGTGTGCTGCAGTGGATTGTAGATCATCTGCTCGGGACTCCCAAGGGATGCAAGTCCGCAATAGTCAGGCTGATGCTTCCTGTTGCAGGTATAAGCGCATTTCTGAGCAACACCACCGTCGTGGCGCTCTTCGGAAATGTCGTCAAACTCTGGAGCAAAAAGCTTGGGATTTCCCCAGGCAAACTCTTTATCCCGCTGAGCTACGCTGCCGGAATGGGAGGCATCTGCACTCTGATAGGCACACCGCCCAACCTTATCATATCATCATTCTACACCAAGCAGACCAGTACGGAACTCTCCATCTTCACGACTCTGATTCCGGGACTTTTCTGTCTGTTCATTGGCATTGTGTCCACGGTTATTCTGAGCAGGCTTCTGCCGAACCGCCGTTCCAGAGGAGAGGAATCTTCAGATAGGGAAAACAATATGATATACGAGCTGACAGTACCGTCCCACAGTCATCTCGTAGGCCAGTCATTCGCAGAAAGCGGTCTGGACGAGTACCTCTCATTCGATGACAGGGATGAAAGCAGGCCGAGAATCATGAGTATTGTACGTTTCGACCGTGCCGTCAACACCAATATCACCAGAGAAGAGTTCCTGATGGGAGGCGACCACATCGCCATCAGCGGCTCTGTTTCCAGCGTGCTCGACATCTGCCGCAGATTCGGACTGCACCACAGCATCTACGGATCAGACGTATGTCCCAAGTACAGCTACAAGACTCTGATATCCACGCTGATAATGCTCGGAATGATTCTTCTGTCTACTTTCAACGTCATGTCGCTGCTCAACAGCTGCTTCCTGGCAGCACTTCTGATGATTGTATTCCGGTGCTGCTCAATCAAGCAGGCCAAGCAGTCCATCAGCTGGGAAACGCTGATGGTATTCGCAGGAAGTGTCTGTCTGGGCTGCGCCATTGAGGACACAGGACTGTCGGAAATAATTGCAAACTCACTTCTGTCTGTATGCGGAGGCAGACCTTTGTTTGCACTGATTGCAATATGTCTGACAGGAACATTCATCACTGAGTTCATCTCCAACACTGCGGCCGGAGCAATCTTTGCGCCTATCGCCTACACCACAGCAATACAGATGGGTGTCAATCCGCTCACGTTCTGCGTCGCTCTGATGATAAGCGTCAGCAGCAGCTTCGCCACACCGATAGGCTCCCCCACCCACCTTATGGTATATGGTCCGGGAGGCTACCGCTTCAATGACTTCATGCGCATAGGTATTCCGATGAACTTCATCATACTTGCCGCAAACATATTCATAACAACATTAGTATTCCCCCTTAATTGACAACTATGAAAAGGATTATGATTCTTTCAGCGGCTCTGCTCATGACTGCCGCCATCTTTGCGAATGACCAGGAAACAGAAGCTGCAGTTGATGCGGCAGCTGAAACCGCCCAGGCAGAAGCCCCGGCAGTAAAGACCCCGGCAGCTCCGGAGCTTGAATTCGTCGTTCAGCTGCATGTAGCACTCGGCCAGGCATACAGTGTGGGCAAGACCACCCATGGAACCAGAACAATCATCCCTATTACAGGCGGGACATTCGAAGGTCCGGACATCAAGGGAGAAGTACTTCCCGGCGGTGCAGACTACCAGATTGCAGATGCAACTACCGGCCATACCGAAGTGGAGGCTATTTACTGCATCCGCACTGATGACGGAGTCACCATCCACGTCCGCAACAGCGGCATCATCTCAATGGGACAGGATGGAATGTACTTCACATGCGCGCCCAAGTTCGAGGCTCCGGCAGACAGCAAGTACAGCTGGCTGAACAACAGGCTGTTCGTATGCCGTCCTGATTTCGGTGGTGCAGGCGGCGGCATTACGCTGAATGTCTGGGTGATCAGGTAACTGTCACACAAGCTTGCGGTAGTGAATGCGCTTCGGCTCGCTGTAGCCGAGCTGCTTCACCTTGTATTCCTCATAATCGCTGTAGGAACCCTCGTAGAACACGACCTTGCTGTCGCCCTCGAACGAGAGGATATGCGTGCAAATGCGGTCCAGGAACCAGCGGTCATGACTGACTACTACGGCGCAGCCTGCAAAGTCGTCAAGGCCCTCCTCCAGAGCCCGCAGTGTATTCACATCAATATCGTTGGTCGGCTCATCCAGCAGCAGGACATTGCCCTCTTCCTTCAGTGCCATAGCCAGCTGAAGGCGGTTACGTTCACCGCCTGACAGCATCGCGCACTTCTTCTCCTGATCAGCACCCGAGAAGTTGAAACGGCCCAGATATGCACGTGCGTTGATGTCACGTCCGCCCATGCGTATAAGTTCGTTTCCTCCGCTCACCACCTGGTACACGCTCTTCTCCGGGTCAATATCCTTGTGCTGCTGGTCCACGTATGCGATTTTGACAGTCTCGCCGATGTCGAAGGTACCGGCATCGACCTTCTCCAGCCCCATAATCAGACGGAAAAGTGTGGTCTTGCCGGCACCGTTCGGACCGATTACTCCGACTATTCCGTTCGGAGGAAGCATGAAGTTCAGGTCATCGAACAGAAGCTTGTCGCCAAATGCCTTGCGCACCCCCTTGGCTTCAATCACCTTATTGCCGAGACGCGGACCGTTAGGGATGAATATCTCCAGTTTCTCCTCCTTGGCCTTGACATCCTCATTCACAAGTTTGTCGTATGAGTTCAGACGAGCCTTACCTTTGGCCTGACGCGCCTTCGGGGCCATGCGCACCCACTCCAACTCACGTTCCAGAGTCTTGCGGCGCTTGCTTGCCTGTTTCTCCTCCAGTGCCAGACGCTGGGACTTCTGCTCCAGCCAGCTCGAATAGTTGCCCTTCCACGGAATACCCTCACCACGGTCCAGTTCCAGAATCCAGCCTGCCACATTATCCAGGAAATAGCGGTCATGAGTCACAGCGATGACCGTACCGGGATACTGCTGGAGATGCTGTTCCAGCCAGCCGATGCACTCGGCATCCAGATGGTTGGTAGGCTCGTCCAGCAACAGGATGTCCGGCTGTTGCAGCAGCAGACGGCACAGAGCCACGCGGCGGCGTTCACCTCCGGACAGCACACCCGTCTTCTGGTCTTCCGGCGGGCAGCGCAGTGCATCCATAGCCTGCTCCAGTCTGTTGTCTATATTCCATGCGTCCGTACTGTCAATTATATCCTGCAGTTCCGCCTGACGTGCCATAAGGGCATCCATCTTGTCCTGATCCCCGTAATATTCCGGAAGTTCGAACTTGTGATTAACCTCATCGTACTCATGCAGAGTGTCGTATATCTGCTGGACGCCCTCCATCACGACCTCCTTCACGGTCTTTTCCGGATCGAGCTGCG
Source organism: Bacteroidaceae bacterium (assembly GCA_024398555.1). Classification (GTDB taxonomy): domain Bacteria; phylum Bacteroidota; class Bacteroidia; order Bacteroidales; family Bacteroidaceae; genus Colenecus. The sequence continues at coordinate 4,378 of JAKSIW010000078.1, forward strand.
GTTCCTGCGGCAGATAGCCGACGCTATATCCCGGCGAGAAAACGACCTGACCCTGATAGCTCTTGTCCAGTCCTGCGATAATCTTCAGCAATGTGGATTTACCTGAACCGTTCAGACCGATGATACCAATCTTCGCGCCGTAAAAGAACGATAGATAAATATCCTTCAGTATCTGTCTGTTGTTCTGAAAGGACTTGCTTACACCCACCATCGAGAAGATGATTTTCTTGTCGTCAACCGTCGTCTGTGCCATACCTGTCTATTATTAGTTTCTACAAAGGAAAGACTTTTCCACGACATCCACAAACTGGCAATATAATTCTTACCTTTGGCATCTGATAAACGGAAGATTATGACATTTCAGGAATTTTTGAAGAAAAAGGACATAGAATTCTCTGTCAGAAGGTATCTTATCGATGCTCTCGGGGCAATGGCACAGGGCCTTTTCGCATCACTTCTCATTGGAACAATCATCGCCACAATAGGACAGCAGGCCGGCATTGGATGCCTCGTGCGCATAGGCGGCTTCGCCAAGAGCATGGCTGGACCGGCAATGGCAGTCGCCATCGGATACGCGCTGCATGCATCGCCTCTCGTACTGTTCTCACTTGCCGCAGTCGGTGCCGCAGCAAATGAATTGGGAGGAGCCGGAGGACCGCTGGCTGTCCTGATCATTGCCATATTCGCCGCAGAAATCGGGAAAATGGTCTCAAAAGAGACAAAAGTTGACATTCTGGTCACTCCGCTGGTCACAATAGTAATAGGTGTATCCCTGTCCTTGTGGTGGGCTCCGGCCATTGGCAAAGCCGCCCAGGGCATCGGTTCGCTCATCATGTGGGCCACCACGATGAGACCGTTCATCATGGGTGTCATCATTGCCGTTGTTGTCGGAATGGCGCTCACCCTTCCCATCAGCTCTGCTGCGATATGCGCAGCTCTCGGACTGACAGGACTGGCGGGCGGAGCCGCTTTGGCAGGCTGCTGCGCCCAGATGGTCGGATTCGCATTCCTCAGTTTCAGGGAGAACCGCTGGGGAGGACTGCTCTCACAGGGCATCGGAACCAGCATGCTTCAGATGGGCAATATCGTACGCAATCCCAAGATCTGGATTGCCCCGACACTTGTATCAGCAGTTACAGGCCCGATGGCCACTTGTCTCTTTCATCTGGAAATGAACGGTCCGGCCATCTCATCCGGCATGGGCACCTGCGGACTGGTAGGCCAGATAGGAGTCTATACAGGCTGGCTTGCCGGGATTGAAGCCGGTACGCGCACTGCCATCACAGGAGCGGACTGGACCGGACTGATTATGATAAGCCTCATCGTTCCGGCAGTCCTCACTCCGCTTATCGGAACATTCCTGCGTCGTATAGGCTGGATACGGCCGGGAGACCTGACACTGGACTGAGAATCCAAAAAACTTACACGGGTTTTAAACTCTAAGGCCGAACGGTAGTCAAAAAAGCAGGTTCGTATTGATATAACTTGAATTTAAATAACAAATCTATGAAGAAGGTATTATTCGCAGCAGCAGTGCTCATGGCATCTGCAGGCAGTATCTCCGCACAGGAGCCGAATATCCCTATGGGAATGTTCGGAGGCATGCAGCAGATTGATGTCAATTTTGATCCGTATGTTGAAGCTCCGGCAGGTTTCGACCAGAAGCGTGAAGGCATCAAGCACGGTCAGATTATCGACATCGAGTACAAGTCAACAACCGTAGGCACCACCCGCAAGGCCACAGTATATCTGCCGGTTGATTACGACAAGAACAAGACCTATCCTACTCTCTACCTGCTCCACGGAATCGGTGGTGACGAGAAGGAATGGCTTCAGGGCAATCCTGCAGAAATCATGGACAACCTCTATGCTGACGGCAAGGCTGCTCCTATGATCATCGTCATGCCAAACGGCCGCGCTCAGGTCAATGACCGTGCCGAAGGTAACGTCTATGCAGCAGCCGGTGCATTCGAGAAATTCGAAGGCGACCTGCTTGTTGACCTTATTCCTTACATGGAAGCCAACTTCCCGGTAGGCAAGGACAAGATGCAGCGCGCTATCGCCGGTCTGTCAATGGGCGGTGGCCAGTCACTGAACTTCGGACTGGGCAACATGGACAAGTTCGCATACATCGGCGGTTTCTCATCAGCTCCCAACACCAGAACCCCGCAGCAGCTCATTCCTGACGTGGAGAAGACCAAGGCGGAAATCAAGGTTCTCTGGATGGTATGCGGCGGTGCCGACGGTCTGATGGGCAACAGCTCACGTCTGAAGGCATTCTGCGACGAGAACAACGTCCCATGCACACTTATCAAGTACCCTGAGGAGGGCCACAACTTCGTAGTATGGAAGTACGGTCTGTACAACTTCGCACAGCTCATTTTCAAGTAATCAGAACAAAAAAAGTATAAAGTTATGAAGATCAGATTATTCACCGTATTGGCACTGCTTGTTGCAGTCGCCATCCCGTCCTCGGCAAAGAAGGACAAGAAGGCTGCGGAAGATGCTCCAATTTATGCAGTCAAGTCAGGTATCATCATCACCAGCACCGACATGTCCGAGATGAGCGAGATGTTCGGCGATATCGATATGGATGCAATGCGCGAGCGTTTTGCCAACCGTCCGGGTGCAGACACCACAATGATGCAGATGTTCGATTTCAGCAACTCAGAGTCAGTCGAGATGGTCTATTTCGATGACTACGGAGCAAAGAAGGCAACCGTCTCCAAGATGGGAGGCCGTACCACACGTACCATCACCGACGAGAACGGAGCTACAATCACCATTAACGAGGAGCAGAAGACTGCGACCCGCATGCCTTCATTCGGCGGCCGCGGCGGTATGGGCGGCTTCGGCGGTGGTTTCGGCGGCAGCGGCACAGCACCTGTCAACTTCAACGCTCTCGATTCCAAGACGATAAAGAAGAACAAGATACAGGAACTCGGTCAGGAGGAAATTGCAGGCAAGATGTGTACCATCTATTCCGTAAGAGTTGTTCAGATGCAGCAGTTCATCACCAACAAATACTGGGTTTACAAGGGCATCGTCATGAAGAGCGAGACAATGAGCTTCATGTCCGAGAATCCTATCGTTACAACAGTGACCAGCCTTGAGGAGGACGCTGTCATGCCGGAGGGAATCTTCGAGGTTCCTGCAGGTATCGAAGTCAGGGAAATGGACTTCGGCGGCATGGGCATGGGAATGGGTGACTTCGGCGGATTCGGCGGAGGTGACTTCGGCGGATTCGGTGGAGGCGGCTTCGGCGGCGGTATGGGAGGCTTCGGCGGCTTCTGATTCCGACATTCCACAGATATGGAACTGCCCTGGACAGAAATGTTCAGGGCAGTTTTCGTATTATACGCACAAAAAGATGTAATTTCGCTGAGTTTTTATCAGAACGAATCGCAATATGGACAAATTCATCGGCATCGCGGCTGTATCCGCACTCGTCATCTCACTGGCATCGTCTTCATGCCAGAACAGTTCACAGGAATGCATGAAGGAGCAGATTACCGTCTCTGTCAGGACGGACACCGACCTGAATGATCTGAGTCTTTACATCTATCCGCTCGGAGTGGAGACGGAGGACGACTCACCTATGGCTGCTCTGGAAGACAGAGTCCTGATACAAACCATACCGACCGCTCCGACCGGACTGTATGAGATGGTATGCGTCAGAGGAACGGCGCAGTACCAGCTTCCGCTGTTCATCGACGGCACTCAGGACAGCGTTCTGCTCTCGGTCATACTGTCTGACGAATGTCCTTCCGCACAGATGATCTGCACAGGCAGCGACAAGGATGCCGAAAGGAAAGCGAAGCGCGCAAATGCCAGTCTCGATGCTCTGAACAGTTTCAACTCGCTCTACTACAGATTGAGCCGCGAAGTATGGACGAATGCTGCCGGCATGTCTGATTCGGACATACGTTCGATGATTTCAGAGTACTCCAAACAGGCGGACAAGGCGGCTTCCGACAAGTCCGTCAGCACCGATGTCAAAGAGTACATCAGGATATGGGCATATCTGCAGTCCGTGGAATCAGCCAATGTGTATAACCGCATGAATTCATCTTCCCTGCCCCTGTTCAACGATGGAGGCAATGCAGGAAACGCCCTTCTGGATGCCCCGTACACCGTTCTCGACTCACCGGCAGCATCACTGCATCAGTCAGCACTGAACACGGCTGTTCAGGCCATACCGAAGGGCAGTCTCGAATCGAAACTCGAATACATTGCCTCACATTACTCCGACGGGACCATGGTGAACGGGATGCAGCGTTCTGTCCTCAACTCATTCATCCGCAGCTACAACTTCAGCGCGGGTGTTCAGAACGGTCTTGACGCACTGACAGCTGCGCAGGAGAAATACGGCATTGACCAGTCATACCTCGAGAGTTTCAAGGACCGCTGTTCCGCCATCCCCGGCTCTCCCTTCCCTGATGTGGAACTCATCGACACAGACGGAAATCCCGTGTCCATAAGTCAGTTCAAGGGCAGATACGTGTATATTGACCTCTGGGCTTCATGGTGCGGGCCCTGCTGCAAGGAAGTACCATACCTGCAGGCTCTGGAAAAAGAATTCAGAGGCAGTGACGACATCGTGTTCGTCAGCATATCGACCGACTCGGGCGAACAGCCGTGGCGGGAAAAGATGGAACAGCTCGACATGCACGGCAACCAGTGGCTGAACGCAGACGGAAAGCTCTGCGACAGGCTGAACGTATCAGGTATTCCGCATTTCCTCATCTACGACAGAGAAGGACTGCTGCATACCTACGATGCACCGCGTCCGTCATCAGGCAGCGCGCTCCGTTCCATTCTGGAAAGTCTGGAATAGAAAATCCTGTCAC
>JAKSIW010000079.1 GCA_024398555.1 Bacteroidaceae bacterium
TGTCGCCCTGCGAGATGTGTCAGTCCGAATCCGGCAATGGCCCTGTAGAATACCAGAGGGTCCCCGTCAGGGACGAACAGGGCCAGATGCGGCTCGTAGTCCAGGACGTTGCGCTCCATCCCATGACTCTCGCTCATGGCGATGTAGGGCGGATTGGATACGATTACGTCGAATGTCCCCGAGCTGTCCTCCGGGCTGAGTATGTCGTGATGTCCGAGCGCCACATCGACTCCGGCAAGCCTGCAGTTCTCCCCGGCCAGCGACAGTGCCTCATCGCTCACATCCCATGCCGACACCCGCCATCCCGGAAGTCCTGAAGCGAGGGCCACGGCAATGCAGCCGCTGCCGGTCCCGATGTCCAGCAGTGAGCCCGACGGTCCGGCTTCACCGGATATCCATTCCACCAGTTCGGTGGTCTCGGGACGCGGGATGAGTGCACGGCGGTCGCACTTCAGGCGGCATCCGCAGAACTCCGTCCAGCCCGTCACGTATTGCAGAGGTTCGCCGCGGGAGAGCCTGTCCAGCCATCCGCACAGCATCGCATCGCGCTCTGCGGAGGGTTGGAGCGCGGTATCCAGATAGAAGTCGTTTTCTCTGATTCCAGGCAGATGACTGCACAGCTCAAGCGTCAGGACCTTAAGCTCGTCGGGGGAATACAATCCCTGCAGGCGGTCCCGGATGAGGCTGCGCAGCCTGTGCATGGCAGCTTACTTTGATGATACGGTGAACGTCCTGTCCTTGGCGCTTGCATTGCCGTACAGCTGGCCGGCATCGGATGTTCTGGAGAAATACAGCTTCACCGCCCTGCAGCCGATGGTGTGAGTGCCGGCTGTGGCGCGGAATCCGAACTGTATGTCCTTCTCAAGCGGATCCAGCACGCCGGTCTGCTCGAAGGTCTTGCCGTCGAGTGTCCACTTGTAGTCGGCACGATAGATATATTCGCCCTGCTTCAGTATCTCCACGGTAGCTGTCACGCTGTCACCCACTTGAGGATCGGCCGGGTCGAGGGAGATGCTCCCATATACCGGAAGATGACCGTATTTCTTCTCCTCGCAGCTGCACATAAAGGCCAGTCCTGCGATGACTGCCATGCATACAAGAAATCTTTTCATATCGTAGTCCTTTTATTATCAGATAATTTCAAGTCCGATGCGGCACATGTCGTCGAGTCCCTTCTGACGCTGTTCCACTTTCATTCTCTCACCTGTGACGAGATTGTCCGTCACGCTGAGAATGGTGAGGGCCTTCCGTCCGGCCATAGCTGCATTGAGATAGAGTCCGCTGGCCTCCATCTCCACGCCCAGGACTCCCACCCGTGCCCAGTCTGTCTGGTCCGGTGCATCGTAGAATGAATCCGAAGAGAGGATGTTGCCCACGCTGTAGGGTATGCCTAACCTTTCGGCAGTCTCCACGGCACTGCGCAGCAGGCCGAAGTCTGCAATCGGAGCATACGTTCCCGGCAGATGGTACTTGTCAGCGAAGTTGGAGTCCGTACATGCTCCCATCGCTATCAGCACGCTTCCCAGCTTCACATCCTCGGAGAATGTGCCGCACGTGCCGACCCTGACGATACGCTCCACGTCATAGAAGTGGAACAGCTCGTAGGAGTAGATGCCAATCGAGGGGATGCCCATGCCGTGTCCCTGCACCGAGACCCGCTTGCCGCGATAATCTCCGGTATATCCGTACATGCCACGTATCTCACTGTAGCATACGGCATTTGTCAGATAATTTTCAGCCATGTGACGGGCCCTCAGCGGGTCGCCGCACACGAGGATGCCCTTGGCTACGTCGTCGTACTTTCCCCCGATATGGGGTGTCGGTGTATCTTCTCTGCTCATATTGCCATTGATTTACGCTCACAAATCTACTCATTCTTTACGAAAAACCACTAATTTCGCACATTATTATATTGAAGAAACATATTGAAGAAATGATTCCGACCATAGCGCTGATGTACGACTTCGACGGTACCCTGTCTCCCGACAACATGCAGGAGTACGACTTCATGAAGGCCATCAAAGTCTCCGACAAGGACCAGTTCTGGAACGAAGCCCACGCCATTGCCGAGAGGCAGCAGTCCAGCACCATCCTCAGCTACATGAAGCTGATGATAGACAAGGCCAAGGCAGGCGGCCTCAGCATCCGCCGCCAGCAGTTCGTCGAGTTCGGCAAGGGCATCGTGCTGTTCCCCGGCGTTGAGCAGTGGTTCGACATGATAAACCGTCAGGGTGCGGAGATGGGGGTGCGCATCGAGCACTACATCATCTCATCGGGTCTGAAGGAGCTTATCGAAGGAACGTCCATCGCCCGCCATTTCAAGAAGATTTACGCCTGCTCGTTCATGTATGAGAACGATGCCGCCGTATGGCCGGCAGTGGCCGTGGACTTCACCTCCAAGACCCAGTTCATCTTCATGATAAACAAGGGCATCTACGATATCTGGGACAATGCGCGCATCAACGACTCCATGCCGGACGACAAGCGCCCCATCCCATTCCAGAACATGATCTACATGGGGGACGGCGAGACCGACATTCCCAGCATGCGCATCGTCAAGAGCGAGGGCGGACATTCCATCGCCATCTACAAGCCGTCCGTAGAGAACAGCCGCACGCAGGCCCGCAACCTGGTCCGCAGGGGGCGCGTCAACTTCGCCTGCGCCGGTGACTTCACGGAAGGCAGCGAACTGCATCGTGCGGTGCTGACCACCATTGCGAAAATCAGGACGGACAGCGAGTTCCGCGCCGTTGAGACTGCGAACCAGCGCACCATGCGCTCCAATTCATGAGAACAGACATGTCCAGAAAATTCGTAGTACTGTCCATAGTCTTCAATATCTGCCTGATTGCATCGAACCTGTTCGACATCAAGATATTCACGGCCACTCCGCTCACTCTGACGGGAGGACTGCTGATATTCCCTGTCGTATATATCATCAATGACTGTCTGACAGAGGTATGGGGCTATCGCAATACGCGTTACGTAATCTGGACGGCATTCATAGCCAGCATTTTCTTCACGGGCCTCTCCCAGCTCGTGCGCATACTGCCGGCATCGCCCATCTGGGACGGGCAGGAACATTTCGACTACATCTTCGCCGCAGACCTGCGCATCACCTGCGCATCCCTGCTGGCATTTCTGGCGGGGTCGCTGTCCAACTCGCTGATTATGGACAGGATGCGCAGGGCATCCCGGGACGGACACGGATTCGGATGGCGTGCCGTCATATCATCTCTTGCGGGAGAGAGCCTCGACTCGATAATATTCTTTCCGATAGCTTTCTGCAACATTGCCGTACGCGACATGCTGGTACTGATGGTGACTCAGATTCTGCTGAAGACCATGTACGAGATTATCGTGCTGCCGGTCACAGCGGCGTTTGTCAGGAGGCTCAAAGCTACGGTACGGTAATGAATGCGCGAAACCGTCAGAAGGAGCTGGAACTGAAGCTGGAGCAGTTCAGAAGCGAGGGCAGGACACCGCGCCTGCTGCTCCACAGCTGCTGCGCCCCATGCAGCAGCTACGTGCTGGAGTATCTTTCCGGGTATTTCGACATAACGCTGTTCTATTACAATCCGAACATCACTTCGGCTGAGGAGTACCGCAAGCGTGTCGAAGAGGTGAAGCGGCTGATTGCCGAACTGCCTGCAGTGCATCCGATATCGTTCATCGAGGGCGAGTATGAACCGCGCAGGTTCACGGAGGCGGTGAAGGGTCTCGAGCATGAGCCGGAGGGCGGAGCCAGATGCGCGGAATGCTTCCGTCTGCGTCTGGGCAGGGCCGCCGAGGAGGCCGGACGCATGGCCCTCAGCACAGGCGAAGAGGTTCTGCTGACCACCACCCTGACCATCAGCCCGCTCAAGAACGCGGAGCTGCTCAACGTCATCGGCGAGGAGGAGGCTGCACGTCACGAGGGTGTGGTGTGGCTGGATTCGGACTTCAAGAAACGCGGCGGGTATCAGCGTTCCATCCAGCTGTCAGCGCAGTACGGGCTCTACCGCCAGAACTACTGCGGATGCGTCTATTCAAAACCTAAGGCATAAGGGTTCCGTCACGGAATCAGCAGACTGCTGTCACCGTAGCTCAGGAAGCGGAAACCGTGCGTCAGTGCATAGTCGTAAATCCGGTGCCAGTCACCGTGTACGAAAGCCGACACCAGCAGGAGCAGCGTGCTCTGCGGCTGGTGGAAGTTGGTCACCATCATCCTCACGATGTGATACTCGAATCCCGGCACTATCAGCAGCTGGGTGCTCGTCTTCAGCACCTCCAGACCGTGCCGGTCCAGATATCCCACGATATTGCGCAGGGAAGCGACAGTGTCAATGTTATCCTTATATACGTAAGGAATCCACTGCGGCACGTGCAGCTTGTCCTCCGGAGCGTCAGGATGGTCGGCCAGGTACGCACCTATGTAATAAAGGCTCTCCAGCGTGCGGACTGATGTGGTACCGACAGCGATGGCCTTGCCGTCGTGCTCTATCAGTTTCTCGAGCGTCTGCTTACGTACGGCAATGTATTCGGTATGCATCTCATGACCTGATATTTCCTCGCTCTTGACGGGCCGGAATGTTCCTGCGCCCACATGCAGTGTCAGTTCCTCGCGCTCCACTCCCCGTGCATCGATGGCCGCCAGCACGCGGTCCGTGAAATGCAGTCCTGCGGTAGGTGCGGCCACGGAGCCTTTGATCTTTGAATAGACGGTCTGATACTGGGTTCTGTCACTCTCCTGGGTATCGCGGTTCAGATACGGAGGAATGGGTATCTCGCCGACGGCCTCAAGAAGCTCGGCGAATGTCAGGGACTCATCGTCCCAGGCAAAATCTACCCGGTAGCCGGTGCCGTGGACCTCTCCGCGCCCGGCACTCAGCGTGATTCTGCGCTCCCCCACCTCGATGACACGTCTGAGGGCTCCTGTCTTCCAGCGTTTCAGGTTGCCGACAAGGCAGTACCAGGCGCACCGGCCTTTCGACGCGAAGTTCAGCTGATAATCGGAGGGTGAGGCGGGCTCCAGCAGGAACACCTCTATCCGGGCTCCTGTATTCTGGGCATTGTCCTCCTTGTGGAAGTGAAGACGCGCCTGTATCACCTTCGTGTTGTTGAAGATCATGAGCGCTCCTGACGGAAGCAGTCCGGGAAGGTCCGTAAACACCTTTTCGGAAACCTCTCCGTGATTGTAAACCAGCAGTTTGGAACTGTCCCGCTCCGCCAGCGGGAACTTGGCTATTCTCTCATCGGGCAGCGGATAGTCGTACTCGCTCACCCTGATATGCTTCACATCCTCTATTTCTACCATCTTGACTCCGGCCTCGAAGGGGTCATATCGATTGCCGGTGCAAAGATACAAAGCTTCCACCTTATATGATAAGAAACTTTTTTACTAAATTCGCGAAAGTATGGAAATGGAAGAGTTGTACGGGAAGTTTCTGGAATGTGACGGCATCACCACCGACTCCAGAAATTGTGCGCCTGGACTGATGTTCATGGCGCTTAAGGGGGAGCGGTTCAATGGCAACGACTACGTTCTGCAGGCTCTGGAGCAGGGCTGCAGATATGCTGTTACCGACGAGCCGGAACGTGCAGAGTTCAATGACAGCAGGATTCTGAAGACAGACAGCGTGCTGGCGGCCCTGCAGGGGATAGCCCTGCTGCACCGCAGGAAGATGGGACTGCCGGTAATCGGCATCACCGGAACCAACGGCAAGACCACCACGAAGGAACTGGTCACGGCTGTACTCTCCGAATCATTCAGAGTCCTCTCCACCCGGGGCAACCTGAACAACTCCATCGGCGTGCCGCTCACCGTTCTCGGCATCAGACCGGAGCATCAGCTGGCTGTCGTGGAGATGGGAGCCAGTCATCCGGGCGACATCAGGGAGCTCGTGAACGTCTGCGAGCCCGACTACGGTCTCATCACCAACGTCGGTATGGCACATCTGCAGGGCTTCGGCTCATTCGAGGGCGTAAAGAGGACGAAGGGTGAGCTGTATGACCACATACGTTCCCGCAACGGACGTATCTTTCTGAATCTCGACAACGCGCATCTCACGGAAATGGCCAGCGGCATTGAATCCATAGGATACGGCAGGAATGGTGGCGGTCTCGTCAGAGGCGGTGTCATAGAATGCAATCCGATGCTCTGTTTCTGGTGGCAGAGAGAGGGCGGCGAACGTCATACCGTCCGGATGCAGATGACAGGAAGTTACAATACGGACAATGCGCTGGCAGCCGTGACAGTCGGATGCCGGTTCGGCGTTCCTGAAGAGAAGATATGCGAGGCTCTGGAGAAATATGTGCCGCGCAACAACCGTTCACAGATAACGGACACGGGACATAACCGTCTGGTTGTGGATGCGTACAACGCCAATCCGACCAGCATGGCGGCTGCACTTGAGAACTTCCGCCTCATGACGGACGGAGACAGGATGCTCATCCTGGGCGACATGCGCGAGCTGGGTGAATACAGCACGGCGGAACACGGGAAAATCATTGCCGGAATCAGGCAGGACGGCTATCGCGACGTACTGCTCACGGGAGCGGAGTTCGCGAAGGCGCTTCACGGCGATGTGCCCGAAGGCTGGCACTGCTTTGAAGACGTGAAGGCTCTCTCCGAATGGCTTTCAGTCCACCGTCCCGAAGGCCGCACCATTCTGATAAAGGGTTCGAACAGCATCGGTCTGACCGGAATTGTAGATCTGTTGTAAACACACATACCGCAATGCAGACGCGTATCGCAGGAATACTCAATATCACACCCGATTCATTTCACAGTGAATCGAGATGCATGACCCCGGAGGAAATCCGCCGGGCTGCGCTGCGCATCTGCCGCGAAGGAGCCGATATGATTGACGTGGGGGCCTGCTCCACCCGGCCCGGAAGCACGCCCGTCACTGAAGACGAGGAGATGGAGAGGCTCGGCCTCGGCCTGCCTGTGATAGCGGATGCATGTCCGCAGATGCCGCTGTCCGTTGACACTTTCCGTCCGGCCGTAGCCGCCGGATGCATGGATGAATGGAATGTGGCGGTAATCAACGACGTGTCAGGAGGCTCCGATGAGATGTTCCGCACGGTGGCGTCACGCGGCAGGGGGTATATCCTGACATTCCCCGGAGGTACGGAAGGCGACATTGTGGAGGAGATGATGAGTTTCTTCCGTGACAGACTGTCACGTCTGGCAGAGGCCGGAGTCAGGGATGTGACAATCGACCCCGGATTCGGATTCGGCAGGGGCCTAATGCAGAACTACAGCATTCTGGCTCATCTGGACAGGCTGGCGGAGTTCGGCGTACCTGTGATGGCCGGTGTGTCCAGGAAATCCATGGCATACCGGTTGCTGGACATCACCCCGGAGGAATCCCTTGAGGCCACCATTGCACTTGACACGCTTGCCATGACGAAGGGGGCATCGTGGCTCAGGGTACACGATGTGAAGGAAACGGTGCAGGCGGTCAGGATATTTGAAGCATTCAGTAAAGGAAATATATAATCGATATGGAGTATTTCGCAAATTTCGGGATAAAGGATTTCGCAGACGTGCTGTGCGTGGCGCTGCTGCTCTTCTATCTGTATAGGACGATGAAGCGTTCCGGCTCGCTGAACATGTTCATCGGCATTCTCATCTTCATCTTCGTGTGGATGATAGTATCGCAGGTACTCAAGATGCAGCTGCTGGGAGCTATCCTGGACAAGCTGGTCGATGTGGGAGTGCTTGCACTGATTGTGCTGTTCGCAGACGACATCCGGCGTTTCTTCCGCGACATCGGCACCCGTACCCGCACCGGCAGAATGTACCACTGGCTCTTCCGGCACGACAGGAACAGCGGAAATATGTCAAAATGGCAACCTGTCGTCAAGGCATGTGACAACATGGGCAGCCATAAGACAGGGGCCCTGATAGTAATCCAGCGGGACGACCAGCTGAAGGGGATAGTGCAGGTGGGCGAAACCATCGATGCCAATATAAACCAGCAGCTTATCGAGAACATTTTCTTCAAGAACAGCCCTCTCCACGACGGTGCGATGATCATCAGCAAAGGCCGGATCGAGTCCGCCGCATGCATCCTGCCGGTATCGCACAGCGAGAATCTGCCCAAGCAGTTCGGACTGCGCCACAGAGCGGCATCAGGCATCTCACAGGCCTGTGACGCCATTGCAATCGTGGTATCCGAGGAGACCGGGGGCATTTCCGTATTCCAGGGAGATGAATTCAATACGGACATCACTCCCGACGAGTTGTGGCAATACCTGAACGAAGTGGCAGGGTGACAATGTGGCAGACAGGAAAGGAATAACTGCATTGGCACACTTTTAGCGGAGATACAGGAAAATCAAAGGCAAACCTTAAATTTTTACAATATGAATATCAAACCATTGGCAGACAGAGTTCTGATTCTTCCGGCAGAGGCTGAGAAGAAGACAGTCGGCGGCATCATCATCCCTGATACCGCAACCGAGAAACCGCTGAAGGGCGAAGTGATCGCAGCCGGAGAAGGCTCGAAGGACGAGAAGATGATGTTGAAGAAGGGTGACGTAGTTCTGTACGGCAAGTATTCCGGCACAGAAATAGAATTCGACGGAACGAAGTATCTGATTATGCGTCAGAGTGACGTTCTGGCTATTATTGGCTGATTTAATAGAATAAGGAAATGGCAAAGGATATCAAATTCAACATGGATGCCCGCGACCTTCTGAAGCAGGGTGTGGACGAGTTGGCAAATGCAGTGAAGGTGACTCTCGGACCGAAGGGCCGCAATGTCATCATTGAGAAGAAGTTCGGTGCTCCTCAGATTACCAAGGACGGCGTGACCGTAGCCAAGGAGGTGGAGCTGGCCGATTCATTCAAGAATACCGGTGCACAGCTGGTCAAGTCAGTGGCTTCCAAGACCGGCGAGGATGCCGGTGACGGCACAACCACCGCTACCGTTCTGGCACAGGCCATCGTGAACGAGGGTCTGAAGAACGTGACAGCAGGTGCCAACCCGATGGACCTGAAGCGCGGTATCGACAAGGCCGTCGCAGCAGTCGTGGAGAGCATAAAGAAGCAGGCCGAGACCGTCGGCAGCGACTTCAACAAGATCGAACAGGTGGCTACCATCTCCGCCAACAACGACTCTGAAATCGGCAAGCACATCGCCGAGGCCATGAAGAAGGTTTCCAAGGACGGTGTCATCACCATCGAGGAGGCCAAGGGCCG
>JAKSIW010000008.1 GCA_024398555.1 Bacteroidaceae bacterium
GGCAATAATACTCCGCGGACGAAATCCCGAATTTACTTTGGGCATGAGCTGATACTGCCGATATGATTGAAATAAACAGAATCAATAATACCTTTTTCATAACGTTGTCTTTGAAACAAAAATCCCGTTCTGACACATGAAGTGACGAACGGGATTTTGGAAATCCTATGTATTACTTGACAATCTCAACGACTTCGATGTCGAAGACAAGTGCTGAGTATGGGTCAATCTTGTTGCCGCTGCCACGCTCGCCGTATGCGAGGTCCTGCGGAATGTAGATCTGCCACTTTGAACCCTCCGGCATCAGCTGGAGAACTTCCTGCCAGCCCTTGATGACGCCCATTACCGGGAATACGATACCATCTTCGCTGCTGTCGAATACGGTTCCGTCGATGAGACGGCCTTCGTACTTGGCCTTGACTCTGTCAGTTGCAGTGGCGATTGCGCCCTTGCCTTCCTCAATAACCTTGTAGAGAACACCGCTTTCGAGTGCGATAACACCGTCCTCCTTAGCCTTCTCTGCGAGGAAAGCCTCGCCTGCGGCCTTGTTTTCTGCGAACTTCTCAGCCCTCTTGGCTGCCTGAATCTCCTGCTGCTCAGCGGCAACGATCTCGTACAGGCTGTCAGCGATGTTGGTGGCCTTCTGACGGTCCATGAGCTTGAAGTTGCAGGTTGCACCATCCAGGAAACCTGCGATGTAGTTGTCTGCGTTCAGTCCGTTATCCTCCTCGGAGCCGAAGAGCTGGGCACCAAGCTGGCCGAATGTTCCTACAAGCTCACCCTGGCCGATCTGCAGACCTGCAAGGTATGCCTTCTGAGCCTCATCGTTGGGATCGGACTTGGCAGCCTCCATGAAACCTCTTGCGAAATCCTTCATGTAAGTTGTGTCAACACCCATCTGGCCTGCCAGATACTCGATGAAACCATTGGTGCGTGCCATTGCGATGCAGTACGATATGGTGTCAATCTTGTTGTTGAAAACTGGCTTTGAAGGCTTCTTGTCTCCACATGATGCCAATACTGTAGCTGCGATAAGGCAGACTGCTAAAATGTTCTTTCTCATTTTTTTGTGTATAAATAAATTAATTAGCGTATTCGTCTTGCGAACGGACGGCAAAGATACATCTTTTCCGGTTATGTCGTTATAAATCAGGATGGAATCTTCTGACCGCTGCGGGCCTCATACACATTGATGACGTAGTCTCCGATTTTCTCGAAATCTCCCACAAGGTCGATGTAATAGACACCTATCTGATAAGGATACTTGTGGTCGTTGACATCGCTCACGTTCATGTTGCGGAGCTGGGAACGGTAGTTGTTGATTTCGTGCTCCTTGTTGAGGATGTTGTTCGGATCCACACCGTGAGAACCCTCCTTGAGGTATGCAATCATCATTTCCAGATGCTCGTCCACAAGGTGCATGATGTGCTCGATGTGATCGTACTGGCTTTCGATGAAGTCGTCCTTGCTGCGGAACTTGCGGTTCAGTGTGCGTGCCAGATTGTAGCAGCTGTCGCAGATGCTCTCCAGCTCGGAAATCTCGCGCAGCATGGCCTGCAGTTTCAGCTTGCCCTCGGCACTCAGACGGCCTTCGGATACTTTGGACAGGTAGTTGGCTATCTCAACCTCCATGCTGTCGCTGATGCTTTCGTACTTCTCGATTCTGGAGAACAGCTTCGTGAATTCGTTCTCGTCCTTCAGGTGAAGCAGGGTGGCGATGAAGCCGTACATCCTGTGCGTGCGTTCGGCATACAGATTGATTTCCTTCTGAGCCTCCAGCAGCGAGAGTTCGGATGTGGACATGATTCCGTTCGGAATATAGCGCAGACGGAATTCGTTGTCTTCCTCCTTCGTCTTGATGATGGTGCAGACAAAATGCTCGATACGCTTGTTGAACCAGATGAGTATCAATGTGTTGATGACATTGAATGCGGTGTGGAAGGTAGCCAGGACGTATGTCAGCTTGAAGTTCATGTCGCTGATCTCCTCCTGTGTCATATTCTCGTGTCCGGCATCCGGATCAATGCCCCAAAGTCCGCAGACGGCTCTGATGAACGGCTTGAAGAGAATGAGCACCCAGACGACTCCGAAGAGGTTGAACATAAGGTGTGCCAGAGCGGCACGGCGGGCCTGGGTATTGGCGGACATGGCCGCGATGTTCGATGTGAGCGTGGTTCCGATATTCTCACCCATGACGAGCGCGATGCCCTGATAGATGGGCAGGACGCCTGTGGAGCAGAGAATCATGGTGATGGCCATGATAGCTGCCGATGACTGGACGCACAACGTGAGCAGACTGCCTATCAGCACGTAGAGCAGGACGGAGAGAAATCCCCAGTCGCCTGTGGCCATGAAGAAATTGACGACCGCCTGATTGTCCTGCAGGTTCATCTCTGTGGCATGCGTCCTGAGGGTAATGAGACCGAGGAACATGAAAGCGAATCCGAACAGGAATTCGCCGAATGACTTGCGGCCGCTGTTACCTGAGAAGATGAATGGAATGGCGCATGCGAATATCAGCCATGAGAGCTGTGACAGGTCCATTGAGAAACCGAACAGGGCCATGATCCATGCTGTCAGGGTAGTGCCGATGTTGGCACCCATGATGACCGATATGGCCTGAAGCAGTGTGAGCAGTCCGGCATTGACGAAACTGACGGTCATAAGTGTGGTGGCGGTGGATGACTGGACTGCGGCAGTTACGACGGCACCAGTGGCAACTCCTGCGAATCTGTTGTTTGTCATTGCTCCCAGGACCTTTCTGAGGGAGCCTCCGGCGAATTTCTGTAGTCCCTCGCTCATCGTCTTCATACCGAACATGAGGAGTGCCAGACAACCGACTACTTTGATCAGATCGAAAATGCTCATAAAAGATATGATGTGTATTTCACCCGTGTTATTGCCCGGAAAGCAAATAATGCGTACTTTTGGACAATCAATCCGAACGGGCGGAACGAGTGCAAAATTAATATTTTTTTGTTTCGGAACATTCGGTGAAACAGTGAAATGTAATGGCAAGGGAAGGTGGTGTTCTGTCGCAGGTCGAGACTCAGTCCATGACTCAGGTCCAGACTCTGTCGCCGCAGCAGGTGCTTGAAGCGCGTCTGCTGCAGCTGTCCGGCGTGGAACTGGAGGAACGCGTCCGCGGCGAGCTGCTGGACAATCCTGCACTTGAGGAGAAAACCGACGAAGATGTGTCGGATGTCCGTACTGACGACGACATGTCTGAGCAGGATGACGGGATATGGACCGACACTCCGGAACGTGATGACCGTTCCGCAGACTTCCTGTCAGAGGATGACATGCCGGACTACTACCGTGACCCGTCAGCCGGGCGGTCTGCTGCCGAACAGGTTGAGGAGATACCCGTCTCTGATGCGGTCTCGTTCTATGATGTGCTGAAGGAACAGCTCGGCGAGCAGAACCTTACAGACAGGCAGATGATGATTGCCGAGTATCTGATAGGCTCCCTGGATGACAGCGGGATGCTGGGCAAGTCGCCTGAGTCCCTGGCTACCGAACTCGCGGTTAACATGTTCATTGACGTGGATGAGAATGAGGTGGAGGAGGTACTTCGGATAATTCAGGAGTTTGAGCCTGCCGGCATCGGAGCGCGTGACCTTCAGGAGTGTCTGAAGCTTCAGCTGGAGCGCAGGCCTGCCTCGCCGGAGCGCGATCTGGCCATGCGCATTGTCAGCGAGTGCTTCGAGGATTTCAGGAATCTGCGGCGTGACAGGATGGAACAGCGTCTGAACGCCTCTCCGGAGTCGGTTGATGCCGCATTTGAAGTGCTCTCCCGTCTGAATCCGCGACCTGGCAGCGCCTTGGGCGAGATCGAGGGACGGGGAGTGAGACATATCATACCGGACTTTACGATTGAGACATACGACGGCGATGTGCAGTTCTCTCTCAATGGTTTCAATGTGCCGGAGCTGAAAGTGAGCCGGAGCTTCTCGGATACGCTTGACGCCCAGATCAAAGGAAGTGACAGCGATGTCAGGCAGACAGCCCTGTTCATCCGCCGCAAGATTGACGCTGCGAGGGGATTCATAGAGGCACTGCACCAGCGCGAGAGGACATTGACCGTTACGATGCAGTCCATCATTGACCTGCAGAGGGATTATTTCCTGTCGGGGGATGAGACGCGTCTCAGACCGATGATTCTCAAGGATATTGCGGAGAAAACGGGACTTGATATCTCCACGGTGTCAAGGGCCACGAGCGGAAAGTACGCGGAAACGGATTTCGGCATCATTCATCTGAAGGATCTCTTCACGGACGGAGTGGTGCGCTCGGACGGAGTGGAGGTGTCGGTAAATGAGATATACAGGATAATCAGGGAAGCCGTGGAGGGCGAGGACCGTTCGGAACCGCTCACTGATGACAGGCTATCGGAGATACTGAAGGAACATGGCTATGAGGTGGCACGCCGCACGGTGGCCAAATACAGGGACCAGCTGGGCATTCCGGTGAGCCGCCTGCGTAAACAATAATAATATGTACAGCAGAAGAAAAAGCATTGAGGTGAAGGTCGGCGGAATTCCGCTCGGCGGGGACAATCCTGTGAGAGTTCAGTCTATGACAACCGTTCCGACTATGGACACGGAGGGTTGTGCGGCTCAGGCAGTCCGTATCATCAGGGCGGGAGGCGAATACGTGCGCATGACCACACAGGGCACGCGTGAGGCAGAGAACATGAAGAATATCAGTGCGCTTCTCAGATCCGAGGGCTATGATACGCCGCTTGTGGCCGATGTCCACTTCAATCCTGCCGTGGCTGATGTCGCTGCGCTGTATGTGGAGAAGGTACGCATCAATCCCGGCAATTATGTGGACCCGGCACGCACTTTCAAGCATCTGGAATATACCGATGAGGAATATGCCGCCGAACTCCGCAGAATACGCGAGAGATTCGTTCCGTTCCTGAACATCTGCCGCGAACATGGGACGGCAGTCCGCATAGGTGTGAACCACGGTTCGCTGTCGGACAGGATAATGAGCCGTTACGGGAACACTCCCGCCGGTATGGTGGAGAGCTGCATGGAGTTCCTGCGCATCTGCGTGGATGAGAATTTCATGAACGTGGTGATTTCCATCAAGGCCAGCAATACCGTCGTGATGGTGCAGACGGTCAGACTTCTCGTAGCGGAGATGGACAAGGAGGGTATGGCCTTCCCGATTCATCTGGGCGTGACCGAGGCCGGCGAAGGCGAGGACGGACGCATCAAGAGTGCTGTGGGAATAGGTGCTCTGCTTGCCGAAGGTATAGGCGATACGGTACGGGTGTCGCTTTCGGAGGCTCCGGAGAAGGAAATTCCGGTGGCACGCAAGCTGGTGGCTTATGCTGAGGAGAGTGCGGGACGGAGAGAGGCTGCAAAGGCCGGTATCAGGGACGGTGTCATCACGCTCGGATATGACGAGGACAATCTGGAGGATTTTCAGCTGAAGGCTGCTATGGATGCAGGTGCGCTGCTTATCGACGGTTTGGCAAGGGAACTGCGTCTGAGCAATGCCCGTCCGTCTGTTACCCAGGCTCAGGCAGACGACACTGCAGAGGCTATACTTCAGGCCGCGAGAGTCAGGTTCACCCGTACTGAGTACATCTCCTGCCCGGGATGCGGCAGAACGCTGTACAATCTGGAGGACACGATTGCGCGCATCAAGAGTGCTACCGGACATCTGAAGGGACTGAAGATTGCCATTATGGGTTGTATCGTCAATGGTCCCGGTGAGATGGCGGATGCTGACTACGGCTACGTCGGGGCCGGCCGCGGACGTATCAGTCTCTATCGTGGCAAGGAATGCATTGAGAAGAACATACCGGAGTCGGACGCTGTCGATAGACTTCTGGCATTGATTGAATCGGACAGAAAATGAAAAGGATACTGACGCTTGCAATGGCTCTGACGGCACTGGTATGCTGCAGACCCGATTATGACAGAGAGGCTGGAGTAACGGCATTCGCAGTGCCGGGAACCGGTGATTTCGTGTGGGAAAACTCCCTGACCGGATATTGTATTCCCGGTGCCGGGAATGATCCCGCTTCCGCTTCCCACGGCATAGACGTGTGGGTGAAGAAGCCGGGAGACCTGGTCATGAGGGACTGGTGCTGGGAGGCCAGAAGACATCCGGAGAGAATGCATGACGACCATAAGGGCATGGGAGGCGATTTCTTCACCGTGGGGAACGGGCTCGGAGCCGGTGCTTCCGCACTGCTCATGGATTCAGGATTCGTGTTCCCTCCTGCCGCTTTCAGCTCGTATCAGATACTCCGCCGTACCGACAGTGAGGTCACTTTCGTACTGCATTATCCCGTGATGAAACTGGGACGTTTCCGTGAAGTGGGGCTGGACAAGCAGATTTCCATAAGCGCAGAAAGCCGTTTCTGCAAGGTGACCGACTACTACTCCGGTTATTTTGATGAACTCAGGATCGCTGCCGGCCTGCCGCTTGCGGATGATACGCAGATGTATGCGGACAGTGTCTGCCAGTATGTCCTGAACTGGAACAAGGCTGATGACGGTTCGATGATAGGCACTGCGGTATATGCCGGAACGAACTCATGTGAAGTCACTCAGATGAATGGGCACGGTCATGCCCTGCTCGTGGCGACGATAGCGCCGGACCAGCCATTTACCTATTATATCGGCAGTTGCTGGAGCAATGCTGGTGTCGATAGCATGGATGCCTGGAAAGAGGAACTTCTGTCATTCATCTCCGACTCCGGGAACGATACCGACAATGAATGACTCCGGTATGAAGCCCCAGTAGCGGCTGTCCTGTGAGTCCGGTGTGTTGTCACCGAGGGCGAAATACCAGTTCTGCGTGAAGGTGTACTCCTCTGAGTCCAGTTCTTCCGGAGGCGCGCCTGTCTCGTATCTGATGACGAGCCGGTACAGTTCCCTGTTGAATTCAGTCAGACTGATGCTCATTCCCCGGGCGGGAACAGTGAGCGGTCCCATGTTGCGCGAGCTCCATACCGGCATGGACAACGGTATCGCATGGTAGCTCAGATGCTGCATGAGGATGCTGTCGGGAGTCTGACGCAGACGTTCCTGATTTCCGACATTCCCGATTGGACGCAGTACCCTGTCGTTCCAGCAGTGTCCGTCCACTATGCCGATGCGGTCACCCGGGCATCCTACCACTCTCTTGCAATAGACGTAGTTGATACGGAATTCAATCCGTGACCAGTCATCGTATCCGAAGGGGAAGTTGAAGACAATGATATCTCCGGGTCTTATGTCGCGTATTCCGGGCAGGCGTATGCTGTGCAGTGGCGCATGGGCGCTGAAGTCCAGACTCGTATAGATCCGCGGTCCGAACAGCAGTTTGTTGACCATGACTCTGTCTCCCGGCATGAGTGTGGGAGACATTGATGATGAGGGGATACGGAAACTGTCAGCCACGAGAATCCTGCGACCGAAGTGAAGCAGGATAATCCCGGAGACTGACAGATAAATCCATAGGAGGATACGCAGGGTATCCCTGACAATGCTTTTCATGATATGTTGGAATGATGATTACAATCAGTTCACCTTGAACTGGTACTTGACCTCGGCGAGTTCGGCATTTGCCTTCTCAATCTTGCCTTTGAGCCCGAGCTTGTATTCGCTCAAGCGGGCTGCAAGGCCGCTGTCGCTGAGGGCCAGCATCTCTGCCGCAAGGATAGCGGCGTTCTGAGCACCGTTCACGCCCATAGTTGCGACAGGTATGCCGGGGGGCATCTGCACGATGGACAGAAGTGCGTCCAGACCGTCAAGCATGCCTTTGATGGGGACACCGATGACGGGCAGGGTGGTGTTGGCGGCAATCACACCCGGAAGGGCGGCTGCCATGCCTGCACCTGCAATGATGACGCGGACTCCGCGTGATGCGGCATTCTTTGCGAACTGCTCCACAGCATCCGGCGTGCGGTGTGCTGACAGGGCATTCATCTCAAACGGAATCTGCATCCCGTCGAGAAAAGCGGCAGCCTTCTCCATGACCGGAAGGTCTGAAGTACTGCCCATTATGATGCTTACAGTAGGATTCATCGGTATTCAGCTGTTAAAGTGAAATGGTGTACATCGTGATTGAATACGGAGCGACGTCAACGCTCATTCTGCTCTTCATCCTGACGGATTCGGTAACAGGCTTGATGGGCTGTGCGTCAAAATTGTTCTCGTCGTCAGGGTTGCCGGCAATGACCGTCTTCTCCGCGGACTTGATACCGCCGAAGCGTGACAGATCGATATCGGCGCTGGCGGCATTCTCACCGGCGTTGCATATCTTCACGAAGAGCTTGCGGGCCTTGGTGTTCAGAACTACGGACTGTCCGAGCAGATTGTCATCACTGCGGTCGAATCTGACACAGTCTCCGTAGAACCAGTCACCGCTGGACTGACCGAACATCTGCTGTACATAGTAGCTGCAGGTCAGGTATGGCCTTTCGTTGTCGAAGTAAATCAGGTCGGGATTCCAGTTGTTGGTACCCTTCTTCGCAAAGAGGGGTGCGTATGATGTCATGCATACGACATCTCCGTTGCGCTCCACGTGCAGCAGATAGAGCCCTTCTGCCAGAGCGTCGATGAGTTTCCTGTCCTTCGAAGCGTATTCTCCCAGATAGACCTTGGTCTGACGGTCGCGCGGATAGCTGTCGTACTGGCGCTGGTTCAGGAAGTATGTGCGCGGCTCATAGTAGTGCTCGTCCAGAATCGGAACATTCAGCGATGTTGCGAACTTCCATCCCTCTTCGTAGTCGCCGTTGCCAGGATGTGAGCCCGGACCTGCCGTTCCTACAATGATGATTTCAGGATGTGCCGCAGTAACCTTGTCATAGATGTACTTGAAACGCTCTTCGAATTCGGGAGTGATTTTCTCTTCGTTGCCCAAACCCAGATATTTCAGACCGAACGGCTCCGGATGACCCGCGTCAGCACGTACCTTGCCCCACTTTGAGGTGGCAGGACCGTTAGCCCATTCAATCAGGTCGAGAGCATCCTGCGCCCACTCGTCCATCTCCGACATCGGAGCGGCATCCTGCGCCTGAGTACGCATGTTCCAGCCTCCGTTGGTACCCTGACAGTTCACACCGCATGGGAGAATCGGGAGCGGCTCCATGCCCAGATCCTCGCAGAACTGGAAGTACTCGAAGTAACCCATCTCCATTGACTGATGGTAGCCCCATGTGTTCTTGATCTGACGGCGCTGCTCGCGCGGACCTACAGTCGTCTTCCAGCGATAGGTGTCCCAGAAGCCGTCACCGCCGCCGTGAACTACGCATCCGCCGGGGAAGCGCATGAACTTGGGGTTCAGGTCGGCGAGTGCCTGTGCCAGATCCTTGCGCAAACCATGACCCTTGAACGTGTCCTGCGGGAAGAGTGATACCATATCGACATCCATCTCACCGACTGTCAGCGAGAGCAGCTGGAACGATGCGTTTGCGGCATCCTCCTTTGCAGTCATGGTCAGTTCGTACTTCTTCCAGTCTTTGCCGGATACGGTGATTGTGGTATCTGCCAGTGCGGTTGCAGGACGTCCCCATCCCTGTCCCGGCTTGGTCAGGACGATGCGTACCTGCTTGTCCATACCGTCAGGATTGCGCATGAATGCGGAGAAGTCATATTTCTCACCGGCCTTCAGAACGATGCCGTCGTATCCGTTGTTGCTTATTCCGAAACCGGTCCATCCGTTATAGTCGTAGAACTCCTTTGCACGCTCGATGTGAAGACGCATGTAGTTCGGGTTGTTCGGATGAATCGGGTCCTGCTGTTTCGGCTCGATGTAGCCGAGGGAGTGACCCGGACGCTCGGTGCGCCATGCAGTGCCGGCACCCCAGCCGTCGCGTTCGGCCGGACTGTATTCGAAGGAACCGTTCTGGATAAGTTCGGCACAGAGACCTCCGTCAGCCGACGAACTGATGTCTTCGAAGAAAATTCCGATAAGCTCGTCGCTTATCTGTGTGCCACCCTTCGGAGCCCTGACCGGACCTGCCGCCAATGCGCCTACTGATACTGCGATGACGGACAATGATAAGAATCTTTTCAGCATATTTGTACAATGTTTGTTGTTTGTTTCTCTTTCCGCAAATTTACAATAAATCCACCCACTTGAGGCTTTTTGCAAAAACTTATTACCTTTGCTGAACAAATATGCAATAGGATATGGGAGCCGCGCTGATATCCATGTGACAACTATCGGATTGCGACGTGCTCCTCTGCAAATCTGAGGTCTGCCTCGTCGTCAATCTCATACCACTGAAGTCCGTCTATGCGCAGCACGTTCATCGGAGTGATATTCTGACTTACGGCCAGAAGCATGAACTCGTATCCGAGCTTGGGCTTCGCTTCCACAATTTTCGAGTATTCATCCACGCAGGTCCTGTAGAAGCTGCTGCTCAGCTTGTGGATGCCCACCAGTTCGCCTGAGGGCTGGATCTGAGTCTTGTCAGTGGAGCAGTTGACCAGCTCGCACCTGTCGTTCATCTGCACGTAATACTGGTCCTGGAACTTTGTGACGGGAGCTATCAGCATTGCGGAGGCATATTCGCAGGCAATCAGATCGGAGATGGCCCGACGCTCGAATACCAGATCGCTCTCCAGAAGCAGGAAATCGTCATCACCGATGGCTTCGCGACAGTTGTAGAGCGTGTACATGGAGTTTGTTTCGGCATAGCGGGGACTGAAGACGCACTCAATCCTGACACCGGGATTCTCTGCCATCACCTTTTCTGCCAGAGCCTCGTACGATTCCCTCTTCCATCCTGTACCGATGACAATGCGTGTGATACCGCAGCTGATGAGAGTTTCGATGCTGCGTACAACCATCGCCTTGTCCTTGAATTCCACAAATCCTTTCGGAATGGCTTCCGTATATTTGCCGAAACGGGTTCCGAGACCCGCCGCCATGATTACTGCTGTTGTCATTTTATTATTATAAGTCAATATTGAGTCCGAGTCCTATCACGTGCTCTGCATCCTCAGTCCGGAATGCATAGTACAGGTAGTAACCCTCTACCTGAATGTGCTCTGTCACATCGTATGTGCACGCTACGTAGTGGCGGGTCTTCTTCCATTCGTCCTTCCATGTGAACACCTCAGGAGCCAGATAGATGCCGAACTTGGTGTCTGGTATGCTGTATGCCACCTTCAGACGGGAACGGAGCTCGTCTGTGGCCTTGCCCGTGAAGCCGTGACGGTAGCGCTCGCGGATGGATACCTTGAAATCGCCCGACTTGAGCGTACCTATCACATCGGTCTCCATGTAGTGCTTCCATTCGTTCCCCGGATTAAGCACAGGCACATAGCTCACTCCGACTTTCAGCCAGGGCAGAACCTTGGTGCCTATCGTAGTGCGGCTATATACGCATTCGAGCCGGCTGTACTGGTAATTGTCATGCTCGATGTACTCGGTGACGTACATCCCGTTGCTGAACGTATGGTTTATCTCGGTGAAGAACCAGCCTCCGAATGTGTTGTCTTCGGATTCCTGTGCGGACAGGGTTCCTGCCAGCGCGATGGCTGCGAGCAACATAAGCTTTTTCATAAGTCAGTCGGTGTCGTTGTTTACAAAGTACTTCCTCTGTTTCAGGAAGAATGCCAGTCCTATTACTATCCATACGACAAGCATCCAGTAGCTCTCCCTGCCGAAATGGACCCCGCTAAGTCCCTGGATTGGAATCAGCTGCAGGATAATGAAAACGATGGAGAAGAAACAGCCGAGCGCTGCCATGGACTTGAGCCCGAAGCTGCCGTCCCTGTCGCGGTTCATCACGACGAGTGTCGATGCGCAGGTGAAGAAGAATCCGATGGAAGCTCCGATGGCACTCATGTCAACGAACCATCCCAGCGCCTCACGGCCGAGAATAGGACCGCTCAGGGAAATGATGATGCAGAATATCATTGCATTGGCTGGAGTGCCGTATTTGGGATTGATCTTCCCGAACACAGCTGGCAGGTAGCCGTCGCGGCTCATCGAGTACATCAGACGGCTGGACGCCAGATAGAAGCCCATGATGCCCGAAAGTACGGCGCAGGAAACGGCTGTTCCGATGAGAACCTTGCCGAATGTGCCGAGAATCTCCTCGGCAGAAATCAGCAATACCCATTCGCCGGCCATGACGCGGTCAGGCCAGTTGCTGCAGGCTGCTGCGGCCACGGTGTTATTGGCGATATAGACGAAACATCCGAACAGAATGGCCACCACCATGATGAGCATCACTTTTTTGTATGAGAATTTGAACTCCTCCGCCGCCTGCGGTATCGTGTCAAAGCCTACGAAAGCCCAAGGAGCAATGGCGAATGTTGCCAATATGGCGGACATGATACCCTGACGGCCTACGTGAGCGTACCTGCCGATATTGTCAGTGAATATGGTGCCGCTGCTGTCGTTCATTACTGACTGCAGTGCGGACGACATCTGCAGACGTACGTCATTCCTGTCGAAGCCCCAGAGCGGCTGCATATTCGATAAGGAGGTCTTGCTGCTGATGATGGCGGAGACAGTCAGTATCAGTATGGAGCCTGCCAGAAGCGAGGCGAGGACTGTCTGGACGAAACCTGCTTTCTTCACACCTATTATATTGAGCCACCCGAACAGCAGGAGGATGGCCATGGCAAACACCATCTCGCCGCACCATACGTTGAAACCTGCCACCTGATAGCAGAATCCCCATTTCAGAATGTCGGCGCCTCCGTCCAGTCCGTCCACGATGAGACCGATGGCTGTTGAATTCATCGGTACGTTGGTCAGGTATGCGGCAACCAGAAACCATCCGCACAGGTATGCCGGAGCCTTGCCGAAGCAGTTCTTGGTAAATGTGAACTCGCCTCCGGCCTTCGGGTATTTCGGAACCATGTACGCATACGCGAACGCAATGATGATCATGACCAGTGCGCCGAGCAGCATTGCAATGGCTGTGCCGCTGACACCTGAATTAGGCAGAAACTTCTTGCCTGGATTTATGAACGACCCCCATCCGATAATGCAGCCGAAGGCAATCGCCCATACGTGTATCGGGGTGAGCTGCTTCTGTAGATTTGTCTTGCTTCCTTCCATTGTCCGGACATTTACTTTTTATATTCCGGACAAAATTAAAGCTGCTTACAAATTATTTAATGATTATGTCGTTAAACTTAACACTTTGCATAATACCAGCTGATAACAATGTTAATATGTACAAAACAAATGTATTTCATAGCCGTAATAGTGTTAAGTTATAGTGCGCTTTCAGGCAGTGCTTGCCTGAATAAGTTGTATTATCTCTCGAAAAGGTCGTCCATTGTGATGACATTCTGGAATATCCCGGAATACTCGTTGTATGTCAAACCGAAAGTGGTAATCAATACAGTATTGACGGTCTGTCGTCGCGAAATCAAATTATTCAGGCGGTTGTACCTGTCCACAAGTGTGCGGTTATAGGACTTGCTGACTGTAAAGTTATCATTATAAAACTTTATTTCGCACATATTGACAATCCCGTCCTTGCGTTCAATGATGAGGTCAATCTGACTTCCTTCAACATCCTCCGAGCCTTGTAGCAGCCATCCCGACTGATTTGTGAAGACACCGGAGATTCCGAGCGCGCGCTTGATATTTCCAATATGCCTAAGACACAACTCTTCAAAGGCGAATCCTCTCCAACTGACTACTCGCTGGGATGAATCGTTTGACAGCCAGAAATCAGTTGTAATCCTATCATGGCCTTTTACAAATTTCAAATAGAAGACGCAGAACGGATCAACCAGCTTATAGTGCTCTGCACGCTTTGATTCTCCGAAAGGGACATATTTTAAGACAAAATCGCTTGCTATCAATGCACCAAGCATTTCCGTCAAGGCACCGTTGTCATCAATTCCTATGCCATTGATTATCTCTTGACGGGTATAGCCGCATCTTCTTTTTGCCAGAAATCCGACTATTTTTTTTACTCCTTCCGGATTGCTGAAAACTGACGCGAAAAGTCGGTCATATTCGTCTCTCAAAACTGCATTGTTCGAAAAGAACATTGTGTCGATGTTCTGTGCCAGGCTTTTCCCTATGGTGAAATACTGAAGGTAGTATGGGATGCCACCTATCAGCATATTGCTCTGTACTATGTCGTATCGGGAGATATTGATGCCGTTCTCCTTAAAAAACTGTTCAGTCTCGTAAAGATTGAATGGGGAGAGCTTGATTTCGTATGTGACGCGTCCGTATAGTCCTCCGTGGTTACCAATCAGTTTGTCCTGTACCCAGGAAGTAGCGCTCCCACATACAATCACCATAACATTCTGCCTATGACAGGCCCAGGAGTTCCAGAATCCTTCGAATGCTGTGACGAACCCGGAACGCGGCGTGTCCATCCAAGGCAGCTCATCCAGAAATATCACCTGTCTTTTACCTGTATTGAAGCCTTGCAACCAAGACTCCAGCATATAGAACGCTTCAAGCCATGACGATGGGCAGTGGCTTTTTCTCATCCCGTGAAGTAGAAGGGACTGGTAGAAATGTTTGAGCTGGTCCTTGAGCCGGTTAGTATTGCCTTTTTCATCAATAGGAGAGAGCCCGGCGTGGCGGAAAGTTATGAGACCTTTCAGAGCTTCATCTACGAGAAAAGTCTTTCCAATACGTCTCCTGCCATAGACTGCCAGCAATTGTGGCTTGTCACTGAAGTATAATCGCTTAATCTCGTCAATCTCTTTGTCCCGTCCAATTATTCTTGCCATAATACCAGCCTTAAAACAGCTGTAAATATACAAATAATGGCAATTGCAGCAAAATAAACGCCTTTTTAACTTCGGAAGTTTGGCCTGATTGGCCAGATTGGTACCTCCGCTGGGAATCGAACCCAAATTTAAAGTTTAGGAAACTTCCGTTCTATCCATTGAACTACAGAGGCGTTTCCGGATTTGATGTTGCAAAGGTAATGCATTTCTTTCTATTTATTGCCGAATGAGTCATTGAAAAAAGAGAACGGACGAATTTGCAATGCATAAATATGCAGCAATAACGCTGAATCAGTACATTTATGCGGAATTACTGCATTTTTTCGTAAATTTATGCCATGAGTAGTAGCAATGAATGATACTTTGCTGTAATTTTGTAACACTAAAAGTCAAGAAGATGGTAGTAAAGGATTTGGATCAGGTGGTTGTCCGCTTTTCTGGCGATTCCGGGGATGGAATGCAGTTGGCCGGCAACATTTTTTCGACTGTCTCTGCCACTGTGGGCAACAGTATCAGTACTTTTCCGGATTATCCGGCTGATATCAGGGCTCCGCAGGGTTCGCTGACAGGCGTGTCGGGATTTCAGGTGCATATCGGTGCCGGAAAGGTATATACTCCGGGTGACCTGTGCGATGTGCTGGTGGCGATGAATGCGGCAGCGCTCAAGACACAGTATAAGTATGCAAAACGGGATGCCACCATCATTATTGATACGGATGCCTTCCAGAAGAGTGATCTGGATAAGGCTGCATTCCAGACTGACGACCCTCTTGCCGAGATGGGCATTGACAGGGACAGGGTCATTGCGTGTCCGCTCACCCAGATGGTGAAGGACTGTCTGGCAGATACCGGGATGGATGTGAAGTCTGTACTGAAGTGCCGCAATATGTTCGCTCTCGGACTGGTATGCTGGCTTTTCAGCCGTGATTTGGACATCGCGTTCAATTTCCTGCGTGACAAGTTCGCAAAGAAGCCGGAACTGGCCGAGGCCAATATCCGTGTCATCCAGGCGGGATATGACTATGGTCACAATACTCACAGTTCTGCTCAGAATGTCTATAGAATAGAGTCCAATACGAAGGAGCCGGGACGATACATGGATATCACCGGCAACAAGGCCACAGCATACGGTTTCATTGCGGCAGCGGAGAAGGCCGGACTGAAACTCTATCTGGGTTCTTATCCTATCACACCGGCAACGGATGTGCTGCACGAGCTCTCGAAACACAAGTCGCTGGGTGTCACCACCGTTCAGTGTGAGGACGAAATAGCGGGATGCTCCTCCGCACTCGGCGCTTCGTTCGCCGGCGCACTTGGCGTGACATCCACATCAGGTCCAGGCATCTGCCTCAAGTCGGAGGCGATGAATCTGGCCGTGATAATGGAACTTCCGCTTGTCGTGCTCGACGTGCAGCGTGGCGGTCCTGCAACTGGACTTCCCACCAAGAGCGAACAGACTGACCTGCTGCAGGCTCTCTTCGGCAGAAACGGAGAGAGTCCGATGCCGGTGATTGCAGCCACATCTCCTGTGGATTGCTTTGATGCGGCATTCATGGCCTGCAAGATGGCTCTGGAGCACATGACTCCGGTTGTTCTGATGACCGATGCGTTCATAGCCAACGGCTCCGCTGCGTTCAAACTGCCGGACCTCAATGATTATCCTGCCATCAATCCGCCGTATGTCCCTGAGGAACTTCGCGGGAAATGGACTCCGTATATGCGTGCCGAAAATGGCACCCGCTATTGGGCTGTGCCGGGCCGCGAGGGATTCTGCCACATTCTGGGCGGACTGGAAAAGGACAGTCAGACCGGTGCAATCAGCACGGCTCCTGAGAACCACGACCTGATGGTGCGTCTGCGCCGGCAGAAGATTGAGAACATCAAAGTGCCTGATCTGGAGGTGCTGGGCGACAGCGATGACGCTGACCTGCTGATTGTAGGATTCGGCGGAACGTACGGACATCTGCGTGCCGCGATGGACGAGCTGAGGGCCGCAGGCCGCAAGGTGGCGATGGCGCAGTTCAAGTATATCAACCCGCTGCCTGCAAATGCCGCTGCCGTTCTGGGTAAGTACAGGAAGGTGGTCGTAGCAGAGCAGAATATGGGTCAGTTGGCGGCATTCCTGAGGATGAAGGTGGACGGATTTGTACCATATCAGTTCAATCAGGTAAAGGGACAGCCGTTCGTCGTGTCGGAGCTGGTCAAGTCATTCACGGAAATTCTGGACAAATAAAGAAGATTTATTATGAGCGAATATACAGCACAGGATTACAAGAAAGGGCAGCCACGCTGGTGCCCGGGTTGCGGAGACCATTTCTTTCTTGCTTCGTTGCACAAGGCAATGGCTGAGATTGGCGTAGCACCGAAGGATATTGCAGTTATTTCAGGTATCGGCTGCTCCAGCCGTCTGCCTCACTATATGGCTACGTACGGAATGAATACGATTCACGGTCGTGCAGCGGCCATCGCTACCGGCTGCAAGGTAGCCAATCCCAATCTGGCCGTATGGCAGATTTCCGGAGACGGTGACGGACTGGCTATCGGAGGAAACCATTTCATTCATGCGAACCGCAGGAATATCAATCTGAATATGGTCCTTCTGAACAATCGTATCTACGGTCTGACCAAGGGACAGTATTCTCCTACGTCTCCCCGCGGATTTGTGAGCAAGTCGAGTCCTTACGGCACAGTGGAGGATCCGTTCCGTCCGGCAGAACTCTGCTTCGGAGCACGCGGACATTTCTTCGCGCGCGCCGTGGCTACGGATGCTCCCGGCACAGTGGATATTCTGAAGGCAGCGTATCAGCACAAGGGTGCGTCTGTGTGCGAGATACTCCAGAACTGCGTGATATTCAACAACGGTACTCACGATGCAGTATATAATAAGGAGGGACGGGCCAAAAATGCCATTTATGTGAAGCATGGCCAGCCGCTTCTCTTCGGCGAGAACAATGAGTTCGGTCTGATGCAGGAGGGCTTCGGTCTGAAGGTGGTGAAGCTCGGTGAGAACGGTATCACCGAGAAGGACATTCTGATACATGATGCCCACTGTGAGGATAATACTCTGCAGCTGAAGCTTGCTCTGATGGGGCAGGGCGACGGATTCCCCGTTGCTCTCGGCGTGATTCGCGATGTGGATGCCCCCACATACGACGACTCGGTTACAGCTCAGATAGAGGAAGTGAAGTCACAGAAGAAGTATCACAGCTTCGCTGAACTTCTCGAGACCAATGACATCTGGGAAGTGAAATAATCAGAACATCATCATACCCATACCGCCACCCATGCCTCCGGAACCGAAGGAGACATTGGTGGTGGTTGTGTATTCTACGGCAGTGCCGTCTTCGGTCTTGGCCGGAATCCAGTCGGGCATCATCATGACAGTACGCAGAGCCTCCTGCCCCAGCAGATAGTTGGTGCTCTTGATAATCTTGGGGTTGATGACGGCTCCGTCGGTGCCTATGGTGAACTGTACGGTGACATTGTCCTTGATGCGCTGATCCTCGCAGTCTTTCGGGTAGAACGTGTTCGAGCGGATGAATCCCATCATCTGCATCATACCTCCGCGGTAAGTGGCGACAGGACCCTGCGGTGCACCCTGTCCGGGACCGCCGGGGAGAGCGCCCATCGGGCCTCCGAAACCTCCGAATCCACCGAATCCGCCCATTCTTCCGGCAGGTACCTGCGGAGCGGTTTCCTCTTCGTCTTCATTCTTCGGGTCTATGGACATCGGCACTCCCTGACTCAATACGAACGAGAGCGAATCGATGTATGTCGAGAAATTGGGGTATTCCTTCTTGGACTTGAGAACCAGACGGTACCATTTCTTCGCCTCGCGCAGTGCTGTCGTATCCTGCGCCATTCTCCATTGCCCTAAGCAGACGTTGCCGAGGGTGGCCTGGGTGCTGATAAGAGTCTCGTCCTTGTCATTGACCTCCTCAATGCCGGGAACGGTGCCGAGAAGCATGCGGGCCTGTGTCAGGAAGTTCGCGTCACCGTTATGCTTGCCATACTCGAAGTACAGACGTCCGAGCAGGTTGTATGAACGTACGTCCTGCGACTTGACCGCCTTGCGGAGCCATTTGCTTGCAGTCGTGAAATATGAGGTGTTGTCAGGCTTGTTTATCCAGAAAAGGAAATAGTAGTTGCCCAAGTTGTACTGAGCGTCCAGATAGCCTTCATTTGCAGCAGACTCAACCAGGGCCAATCCCAATTTCGCGTCGGCCTTGATGTTCATGCCGGTCATGCACTCGTCTCCGAGCTGGGTCATAGACTTCAGGTCACCTTTCAGAACTCCCTTCTTCAACTTCTCGATTGCCTGCTTCTCACTTGCCTTGACAATCTCGATTCTGTCCAGTTCGGTCTTGAGAGAATCGGTGTCAGTTGCTGCGAATACTCCCGATGTCATCAGAATGCAGATAATCAGAATGGCGGTTTTTTTCATAACGTCAGTATTTCAGTATTTCCTGTTGCAATGTTAGTAAAAATTACTGAAAAAAACAGCTTCCGGCAGTTTTTCAAACGAAACTGCCGGAAGCTGCTTATATATTAAGGTGTGTACCTTACTTGTTCCTCATGATGCGGTATGCTGTCGGAGCTGCTATGAACAGAGATGAGCAGGTACCGAAGATGACACCGAGAATCATTGCGAACGCGAAACTGCGGATGCTGTCTCCACCCAGGAAGAAGATGGCGAGAAGTACGATGAGTGTACTTACTGAAGTATTGATCGTACGGGCCAGGGTTGAGTTCAGAGCATTGTTGAAGAGCAGTGCCTTCTCACGCTTCGGATAGAGGTGTGAGTACTCGCGGATACGGTCGAAGATAACCACCTTATCATTGATTGAGTAACCGATAGCCGTCAGGACTGCACCGATGAATGTCTGGTCAATCTCAAGTGAGAACGGCATGACACCCCAAAGGAGAGAGTACATACCCAGAATGACGAGAGTATCGAATGCAAGAGCTGTGATGGCACCTACCGAGTAAGCCACGTTGCGGAAGCGGATCAGGATGTACAGGAAGATGGCAATCAGAGCAAGGATGACGGAGATGATAGCTCCGCGTGTGATATCCTTGGAGATGGAAGGACCAACCTTCTGTGATGATATGATTGAGCCGCCCTCGCGGTTCTCGCGGTCGATGAATGTAGCCAGATCCAGATTTGGACTGAGCTTGCCGGCTGCCTTCAGAGTCGTGAAGAGGAACTCCTCGATTTCAGCGTCGATGGTCTCTGAGTCCTCGTCGATGCGGTAGGTGGTCGAGATACGGATGGTCTTGTGGTCAGTACCAAGAGCGATGGCCTGAACGGTACCTTCGTTGATGGCGTTGTCCTCCTTGATTGCGGCATCCATGATGGCTCCGATTTCCTCCGGCTCAACCGGCTGTTCGAACTGAACCACGAAGTTACGGCCTCCGCTGAAGTCGATACTCTTGCTCAGACCTCTGATGCAGAGAGAAGCGATGAATACCACTGCTGCTACACCGAAGATGATGAATGACTTCTTTGCGGCCTCCATGAAACCGAAGTTCGTATTGGTCATCAGGTTCTTCGAGAAACCTGTGGTGAAAGTCTCATTCTGGAACTTGCCCTTTGCGAGGAAGTGCTCATAGACGATACGTGTCAGGAACACTGCTGTGAAGAATGAGCAGATGATACCGATGATCAGTGTCGTAGCGAATCCGCGGATAGGACCTGTACCATATACGAACAGGATGATACCTGTGATGATTGACGTGAAGTTGGAGTCGAAGATGGCCGAGAAGGCGTTCTTGTAACCGTCGGCCAGTGCCGCTGCCACCTGTTTGCCTGCCTTGAGCTCCTCCTTGGTGCGCTCGTAGATAAGCACGTTGGCATCGACTGCCATACCGAGCGTAAGAACGATACCTGCGATACCGGACATCGTAAGTGCTGCCTGGAATGAGGTGAGGATACCCAGTGTGAAGAAGAAGTTGCAGAGCAGAGCTCCGTTTGCAATCATACCCGGTGCGAAGCCGTAGATGATGCACATGTAGATCATCAGGATGATGAAAGCAACGATGAATGACATGAAACCCTGACGGATGGACTCCTGACCGAGTGACGGTCCTACGATGTCCTCCTGAACGATCTTGGCAGGAGCAGGCATCTTACCTGACTTCAGGACGTTTGCAAGGTCCTGGGTGTCCTCGATGGTGAACTGGCCGGTAATCTGGCTGTTACCGCCTGTGATTTCGTTCATTACGTTAGGTGCGCTATAGACAAGGCCGTCCAGAACGATGGCGATGTTGCGGTTTACATTCTGCTTGGTGAGCTGTGCCCAGCGGCGTGCGCCTTCGACGTTCATCTGCATGCTTACGCACGGATTGCCGTGCTGGTCAAATTCGTCCTTGGAATTGGTTACCACATCACCGTTGAGGGCTGCGCTGCCGTCCTTGCTGGTGACCTTGATTGCGTAGAGCTCGTAGTACTGCTCCTTGGAATCCATAGCCTTCACACCCCACAGGACCTTGAGGTCACGCGGGAACATCGACTTGATTTCCGGAAGAGCCAGCATGCGGTTCACTTCTGCTGTATCATTGTAGTGTGCGATACCGATGATGCAACCGTCCTGATAAACCGGAGCGTTCAGACGTGAAAGCAGCGGGTTGGCTTTGCGCAGCTCTGCCTTCTGGGCCTCGCTCATGGCTGCCGGCTCGTCTTCTGCGGCGAGCAGGCTGGCGATGCTGTCGGTAGTGCTTACTGCAGCCTCCTCAACGTTCTCTTCTGCGTTTTCCTCAACGGCTTCCTCAGTAGCTGCAGTCTCGTCAGCTGCTTCGCTGTCCGTCTCGGCAAGACGGAGTCTGCGGTCTGCTGCACTGATGATGTCGGCCAGTTCTCCGTACTTGTAGGTCTCCCAGAACTCGAGGTTTGCGGAACCCTGCAGGAGCTTTCTGACACGCTCCGGCTCCTTGACGCCCGGAAGCTCGACCATGATACGGCCCTGCTTGCCCTCCAGTTCCTGAATGTTAGGCTGTGCTACACCGAAGCGGTCGATACGTGTACGAAGTACGAGGAATGCATTGCTGATGGCATTGTCAACCTCGGTCTTCAGTACGGAGATGACCTCGTCGTTGGTGCTCTGTACATCTACGCGGTCCTTGAGAGCTGATGTGGCGAAGAATCTGTTCAGATTGCCGTTCGGCTCCAGCTTTTTGAATTCGTCGTAGAAAATGTCCACGAAATTGTCCTGACTGCTCATGGAGCGCTTTTTGGCTGCTGACATGGCAGCGTTGAAGGTCTCGTCGTTGCTGTTGTTGGCAAGGGCCTTGACCACGTCCGGAACAGATACCTCCATGATGACGTTCATACCGCCCTTCAGATCCAGTCCGAGGCCGATTTCCATCTCACGGCAATCCTTGTATGAATAGACTCCCATCCAGACCTTTTCGTTCATGATAGAGTCAAGGTAGGCCTGTTCACCGATTGGACTCTCTTTGGCAGCCTTTTCAATGCTGCGGGTTCTGAAAGTAAAGGAGAGATAGAACAGACATACGAGTGTCAGTGCTATCGCAAACAGCTTTACAAATCCTTTGTTCTGCATATTATTTTTAGTTAATTATTTGTTGTCAGGACACATTGTTGTCTGGACGCAATCAGGGACTACGCCCCAAATTCCGGGGTGCAAATATAGATAAAAAATCGTAAAGACGGCCTCGCGTGCGCTTTATTTTATTAATAATTGTACTGGCACGCGCCTGCGTGACGATGCCGCTACTGCAATCTCAGGTGTGTGATGACGGGATAGTGGTCGGACTCCTTTATGGACCTGTCGATTCTGCAGCTGAGAGGCGTGATGTTCCCACTGCAGAACACGTGGTCAATTCTGAAATATAACCTGTTGAGATTGTATGAGATACCTGGCCCGAAACCACAACTCACATACGCGTCGGTCAGCTTTTTTGCTATGACGCGCCGGCTGTACGAGAGCGGCGTGTCGTTGAAGTCACCGCACAGAATGACGTATTTCGCAGTCTCTGCATTGAGCATTGTCAGGATGGTATCCGCCTGCAGGGCGCGCTTGGCGCTTGCGGTCTTCAGCTTCTTAAGCACACTTTTAGCTTCACTGTAACTGGTGGAATCATTGGGATTCGCTATCAGTCTGTTGTAACCGTCTATTTCATCCTGCTTCAGCTCGAATGACTGCAGATGGCAGTTGTACAATGCAATCGTGTCATTGTCTTTCAGCAGGCGGCAGTACAGCAGGCCGTTTCCGGAATCCGAAAACTTGATTTCTCTGCTGTCCAGAATAGGCCAGCGTGACACGATGGTGTTGGTTTTGTTGGAATAGGAATACTTTAATTCCGGTAAATTTTCTATACAGCAACTTCTTGCCTTCGGGTAGTATTTCGAATAGGATTCCTGCAGACATACGATGTCCGCGTCCGCATCTGCGATATAGCGTATTATCGGATTTGTACTGTCTTCCCTATTGCCGCTGGCAATGCAGAAACCGAATATGTTGTACGACAGAAGTGTGATGTCCTGCCCGGAATCCGTGCCGCTGTCAGTGTTGCGTATGTTCAGTGGACAGTACCAGAATAGCGGAACGATTACAGCTATGACAGCCGTCACTGACAGCCACATGCCTCTCTTGTGGAATATCAGCCAGAACAGAATGAACAGCAGGTTCAGTGCCAGTATGACCGGGAAAGCCATTCCTAATAGGGAAATGACCGGAAAAGACTTTACAAACAGAAAACTGCTCCAGCCGCTGGCTATCAGCAAGACCGCTACGATTCCGTTGACCAGCAGCAGCGGGTAGCAGAGTATCTTTCCAATCAGTTTCATGCCGTCTCTTCCAATACGTCGCTAATATCTCATCCTGTACTTGTTCTTCCAGTACAGGATGATGAGAAATCCGACAAGCATGCCTCCCAGATGGGCGAAGTGGGCGACGTTGTCACCCGGACGGTTGCTGAGTCCGAGCAGCAGTTCCAGCACCACATAGCCTATGACCAGCCATTTGGCCTTGATGGGCACAGGTATGGGGATGATGAATAACTGATGGTTCGGGTATGTCATACCATAGCCGAGCAGGATGCCATAGACGGCTCCGGAAGCTCCGACGGTATTCATCATGTTCAGGTATTCCCCCATAGGAATGGTTCTGTTGCCGAAGCTGACTCCGTCATACTGGGACAGCTCCACAACCCAGTGTATGTACTGGACCAGTTCCTGAAGGATGCCCGCTCCCAGTCCGCAGGCGATGTAGAAGAACAGGAAACGTCTGGAACCCCATGTGTTCTCCATCATGCTGCCGAACATCCACACGGCGAACATGTTGAAGAATACGTGCTGGAATCCCTCGTGCATGAACATGTATGTGAAGAGCTGGTGTAGCCTGAAATCCGAGGCCATGAAGTAGTGCAGACCGAGCCGGCTGTTCATGTCGATGCCGATCTTGAGCAAAGCCATGCCGCCGAACCAGAGCAGCACATTTATGATGAGCAGGTTCTTGGTAACTGTAGGTATTCTGTTCATTACGAAACTTTCAATGAATGTCCGGCGAAGATACTTCAAAGAGCCTTAATATCCAAAACTTTTGCTGTTCAGTCAGTCTTTGCTATCTTTGCTTTCACGTTATTTATGATAGGATAGTATGCTTTTACCATTTCTGAAGGAGGGCAGGATAGAAGCCGGCTGCGATGAGGCCGGCAGGGGCTGCCTGGCGGGTCCGGTATTTGCCGCTGCGGTCATTCTGCCGGACGGCTTCCGCAATGAACTGCTGAATGACTCGAAGCAGCTTACTGAGAAGCAGCGCTATTCGCTGCGTCCCGTGATAGAGAGCGAGGCTCTGGCCTGGGCGGTCGGAGTGGCCGACAATGTGGAGATTGACCGTATCAACATACTGTCCGCATCGATACTTGCTATGCATCGGGCGGTGGACGGACTGAAAATACGTCCGCAGCATCTGCTGATAGACGGCAACCGATTCAAGCCGTATCCGGGCATACCGCACACGACGATAGTGAAGGGGGATGGCAGGATGATGTCCATTGCTGCCGCATCGATACTGGCAAAGACCTACCGCGATGACTTCATGAATGCCATTGCGCAGGAGTATCCCCAGTACGACTGGCTGTCAAACAAAGGCTATCCGACAGCCAGACACCGTGCGGCCATCCGCGAGTTCGGCGTGACGCCCTATCATCGGATGAGCTTCAACCTGACCGGCGACGGACAGCTCTCTCTGGATTTCGGCTGACAATATATTCCGGCTGATAATCAGATGGACAGCACTGTCAGCGCGTGGATGAGCTCCGGGTCGATGGGCTTGTCCTTCTTGATGGCCTGGGCGATGGGCACATTGACCAGCTGTTCGTGGTGAATGCCTATCATGACGTTGCGCTGACCCTCCTGAAGGGCTTCGACGGCGGCTACACCCAAGCGTGATGCCAGAATCCTGTCGTATGCGCTCGGCTTCCCGCCGCGCTGGAGATGTCCCAGAATGGAGACGCGTACATCGAATTCGGGATATTCCTTGCGTACCCTTTCGGCATAGTGCATGGCACCTCCGTCCTTCTCGGACACAATCACTATCGAGCTGTTCTTGCTCTTGCGGATGCCGCGGCCGATGAAGGTGGCCAGCTGGTCTATGTCGGTGCTGTCCTCCGGAATGATGGCAGCCTCGGCTCCAGCTGCGATGGCACTGTTCTGAGCCAGGAATCCGGCATCCCTGCCCATGACCTCCACGAAGAAGATGCGGTCGTGCGATGTGGCTGTGTCGCGGATCTTGTCCACACATTCGACGATGGTATTGAGAGCGCTGTCATAGCCGATAGTGGCATCAGTGCCGTACAGGTCGTTGTCTATCGTGCCGGGCAGACCGATGACAGGGATGTCGTATTCCCTCGCCAGATCCACGGCTCCTGCCAGTGAACCGTTTCCGCCGATGACGACCAGTGCGTCAATGTTGTGCTTGCGCAGAACGTCGTAGGCTTTCCTGCGCCCTTCCGCTGTACGGTACTCCTCGCTGCGGGCCGTCTTCAGAATCGTACCTCCGCGCTGGATGATGCTGCTGACGCTTTCGGTGGTAAACTCGCTCACCTCGTCGTGAATCAGCCCCTCGTATCCGCGATGAATGCCAAACACCTTCCATCCCGCAAATATTGCCGAGCGGGTGACCGCCCTGATGGCAGCGTTCATACCCGGAGCGTCACCTCCTGATGTCAGAATTCCCAAAGTCTTGATTTCAGCCATAATCGTGTGTATTGAAATTGTATCTTAAACAATTGTGTATAGAACAATGTGTTACTGCGGATTGTCGTCTGCCTGCATTACGACCCTGCCGTTGGTGTCGTAACTGATGCCGTCCCTGCAGATGCGGATGTAGCCGTTCAGCAGCGTCTTGAAAACAGCCTCCGGCTCCCGGGTGACGGGTGTCGTGACTGCCGTCGGATCCAGAGTGTATGCCTTCCATGCGTCCGGGATGCCGTAACCGTAGTCATTGTCCGGGCTGTCATACCGGTCGGCCGAGAGAAGTATCCTCTGCCGTATCTGCATGGCATTCTCATCGGGCAGCGCGGACCATAGGCATGCGGCCAGACCTGCAATCTGCGGACACGCAAACGATGTGCCGTAGTCGGCATAAAACGTGCCGTCGGACGGATTGAGGACAATGGCCCGTTCGCCCATCGCGCAGACTTCCGGCTTTATCCTTCCGTCGGATGACGGCCCGCGCGACGACCAGGGTGCAATCATCCCGGAACTGTTCGTGGCTCCCACCGAGATGATGCTGTCGGCATCGGCCGGCGTGCCTATGTAATGCCAGTCTGTGGTTCCCTCATTGCCGGCGGAACAGCATATCAGCATACCTTTACGGGCAGCGACTGCGGCGGCACGTGATGAGCGGGCGGTCCTGCCGTCCATGCTGCCGTAGCCGATGTCCAGTGCCGGATTGTCGAATCCGGTGTAGTTCAGGGAAGTGGAGACGACATTCACGCCCAGACTATCGGCCAACTCGAAGGCTGCTACCATATTGTCAGCCTCCTTCGGGCTCTCGGTGTCCATTTCCTCCGAGCGTATCAGACAGAAATCCGCCTTGGTTGCCGCACCGCGATAATTGTCGGTGACGGCTGCAATCAGGCTCAGACAGATACTGCCGTGATAGCCCTTTTTGCCCTGAATGTCATCGGGATCGTCCGTCGTGTCATAAATGCCGACTATCTGTGAACGTATGGAGTCGAATGCCGCCAGCTTGTCCAGATTGCAGAATCCGGCATCGATGACCGCCATGAGTATTCCCTGACCCTCGAATCCCGCATCGTGAAGAGCCGGCAGATTGAGTATCCGCAGCTGCTCTTCCGCATCTCCGTAACTGTGTCCGGCGGGTGAGCCTACTGAAAGACTCTTGCCGGCACTGGCAGGTGAAATGCCGGTGTCATCGCGGGTGAGTTCCACACTCCTGACGAAACTGCAGCTGCTGATATTCCCGAGCACCTCGCCGTCTTCCGGAATGCTGACCGTCGCTCCGTTCATCCATCGGCTGGTGCTGAGAATACCGGCACCAAGCGCTCTGATGCTGTCCAGATAAACGGGACTCACGGCATAATCGAGAGAATCGATGCCGATTTCCCATTTCTCCCTCTGCCCAATGGCACGCGGGCCGAGTGCAATACGGTCGCTTCCGCCTTTGTCGGTGAAACTGAGAAAATAGACGAACAGAATACTGAGCAGACACATATTCCGATACCTTGCGCTAGTTTCAGGCAAAGGTACTCTTTATTTCTTTTTTCTCTGATTCTGAACGTTTTTTTGTAATTTTGCACGTTCTTTGACAGAAGGAGTTTATACATTAGATATTTATGAAACAGAAAGCAATGCTTATGATCCTTGACGGTTGGGGAATCGGCAACCGTACCAAGTCGGATGCCATATTCAGCACTCCTACACCTTATTTGGATTATCTGAATGAGACTTATCCTCATGCACAGCTTCTGGCCAGCGGCGAGAACGTCGGTCTGCCGGACGGTCAGATGGGCAATTCCGAGGTAGGTCACCTGAACATCGGTGCAGGACGCGTAGTCTATCAGGACCTCGTCAAGATAAACCGCGCCATCGCTGACAACAGCATCATGCAGAACAAGGAAGTCGTGTCAGCATACGAATATGCCAAAAAGACCGGCAAGAAACTGCATCTGATGGGACTCGTCTCAACCGGCGGCGTGCACAGCTCGTTCGAACATTTGAAGAAGTTCTGCGACATCGCCCGTGAATATGGCATTGACAACGCCTATGTACACTGCTTCATGGACGGTCGTGACACCGACCCCAAGAGCGGACAGGGCTATATCAGGACTCTGGTGGAAAGCGGCTACAAGGTGGCTACCATCATCGGCCGTTACTACGCAATGGACCGCGACAAGCGCTGGGAACGCATCAAGGTCGCATACGACCAGCTCGTCAACGGTGAGGGCCGCAAGTCGGACGATATGGTGAAGGCTGTTCTCGAGTCATACGAGGATGGAGTTACCGATGAGTTCATGAAGCCAATCGTCAACAGCGCATACGACAGCCGCATCGAGAAGGGTGATGTCGTCATCTTCTTCAACTTCCGCAACGACCGCGCCAAGGAGCTGACCATCGTGCTGACCCAGCAGGATATGCCTGACAATGGCATGATGACCATTCCGGAACTGCAGTACTACTGCCTGACCCCGTACGACGCATCTTTCAAGGGAGTGCATATCCTTTTTGACAAGGAGAACGTCACCAACACCCTCGGCGAATACATTTCCAGTTGCAAGCTGGCCCAGCTGCACATCGCAGAGACCGAGAAGTACGCCCATGTCACGTTCTTCCTGAACGGCGGTCGCGAAGCAGCCTTCGATGGAGAGGACAGGATTCTGGTTCCGTCACCGAAGGTCGCCACCTATGACCTGCAGCCGGAGATGAGCGCATACATCGTACGCGACAAGCTGGTGGAGGCCATCTCCACTGACAAGTACGACTTCATCGTCGTCAACTTCGCCAACGGTGACATGGTAGGTCACACCGGAGTCTATGAGGCTATCGTAAAGGCTGTCAAGGCTGTGGATACCTGCGTTCACGATGTGATTGAGACTGCCAAGGCCCACGGTTACGAAGCCATCATCATCGCCGACCACGGCAATGCTGACAATGCAATCAATGAGGACGGCACTCCCAACACCGCCCATTCACTGAACCCTGTCCCGGTCATTTACGTGACTCAGCGTCAGGGAGCTACAGTCAAGGACGGTATTCTGGCCGATGTCGCTCCAAGCATCCTGACAATCATGGGACTCCCGATTCCGTCAGAGATGACGGGCAATGTCCTGATAGGATAATTGAAATACTTTCGTCCGCATTAGCTTGCACTTCCCAAAAAAGTGTATCTTTGCAGCCGAAAGGACGTTTCGTTAGCTCAGCCGGTTTAGAGCGCTTGCTTCACACGCAAGAGGTCCGCGGTTCGAATCCGCGACGAAACACGAATCAGGGGACAGGTCACCGATTCACCCCGCAACAAACTTCATCTCGCAAAGATTGATTATCCGGTCATCCCTGTCAATTATCATATCAATCTGTGCGCCTGTTCTCTGACTCTTGCAACAATTTTTGCCATAATTGAATTATTTCTCGCCATACATATAACAAAAGTATAAGATTTGGCGAGCTCATAGTAAAAAACGACCCGCCATTTGAGCATCGTTGAGAGGCTTGGCGGGTTCTAGTAGTCGTCATTATATTCGTTACAAACAAGAGATAATGACAATTTACTAATAATAATTTTGTCACTATGATGCATAAAATATCGAGATAGTGATTCACTTGAGAAAATATTTGATATCTTTGCGCAACGAGAATACTTGAATGCGATGGAACAGAA
>JAKSIW010000080.1 GCA_024398555.1 Bacteroidaceae bacterium
CTCAATGTGTGAAGGTTTCATACTTCTTTTTGATTTTATAGGTTAAACAATTATATATCAGTCAAAACACACAAATATTACACACCGGGGACATGCCTGGTGCGCTATTCAGACACAAAGATAGTAAAACATTCGCTTCTTTTCACCTATTTAATATAACAAAAACAGCATGGCTTTTATAAAGACATTTTTTCATAATTTTGCCGGACCAATCAAAAAATATCAGACAGACGAATGAACACAACAGATAATCTCTATAAGCTTGACGGTAAGGTGAATGTCGGCAAAGCCATACCTTTCGGCCTGCAGCATGTGCTGG
This sequence comes from Bacteroidaceae bacterium, assembly GCA_024398555.1. Classification (GTDB taxonomy): domain Bacteria; phylum Bacteroidota; class Bacteroidia; order Bacteroidales; family Bacteroidaceae; genus Colenecus. The sequence continues at coordinate 320 of JAKSIW010000080.1, forward strand.
CCATGTTCGTGGCCAATGTAACACCGATAATCATACTTGCCGGTGTCGTGATACAGGATCCGGTCCTTACGGCCAGGCTTGTCCAGAACGCCATGATTGTGGCAGGCATAGGCACTCTTGTCCAGCTGTATCCCGTATGGAGGATAGGCTCGCGTCTGCCTGTCGTAATGGGTATCAGCTTCACGTTTCTGTCTCTTTCCATAGCTATAGCCTCTTCCCAGGGCATGGGTACGCTCATGGGAGCTGTGATAGCCGGCGGTATTGTCGAGGGACTGCTCGGACTTTTTGCCAGATACTGGATGAAGATAATCACTCCGATTATCGCCGCAACTGTTGTGAGCGGTATCGGTTTCTCCCTGCTTCCCATTGCGGCCAATTCGTTCGCAGGCGGTCAGGGCGCTGCGGATTTCGGCTCGTCGCAGAACTGGATCGTCGGTACGGTCACACTGTTGTCCTGCCTCGGATTCCAGGTGTTTGCAAAGGGCTATCTGAAATCTCTGTCAATTCTGTGCGGTCTTGTGATAGGATATGCCCTGGCAGCCATTATGGGTATGGTAGATATCTCCTTCGAAGGAGTGGAGGTGGTGGCTCTCCCAAAATTTGTTCCTTTCAGGCCGGAGTTCCACCTGGGAGCCATCCTGTCAATCATATGTATCTATCTGGTTTCCGCTACTGAGACTATCGGCGATACCAGCGATATCTGCGAGTCCGCTCTGAAACGCGGAGCAAAGCCCGGAGAAATTTCCGGCTCGATTGCATGCGACGGCTTCATCAGCACTGTGGCAGGCTTGTTCGGCTGCACACCTATCACTTCATTCAGCCAGAATGCGGGGCTGCTTACAATGACTCACGTGGTGAACCGCTTCGCCATCGGCTGCGGTGCCGCCATAATGCTGGTTGCGGGTCTGTTCCCGGTATTCGGTACAATCCTGACCAGCATTCCACAACCGGTTCTCGGAGGCTGTACCATCATGATGTTCGGTTCCATCATCTATTCAGGCTTCTACATGATTTCAAAGCGCAGATTTGGCAAACGTAACATGAAGATTATGTCGCTGTCACTGAGCATCGGCCTCGGATTCTCTCAGGTCCCGGCCGTCTTCAATGTGTTCCCGGGTATGGTCAAGACTGTATTTGCGGAGAATTGTGTCGCAATCATTTTCATCCTGGCACTGCTGCTCGACCTTGTCCTGCCGGAAGAAAAAGAGGATATGGCCGAGTGATTTCTCAGAATTCGGCGAGAATGCGTAAATTGAGCTGACGGCCTGTCAGGTAGTTCGGAACGGCAAACTGTGTACCGGTGACATCCGTCACCCAGTAGTATGAATTCACGTTGTTGATGCCGAACAGGTTGAAGCAGTCCAGGCCGAGCCATACGTTCCTGAAAGGCCGGGCTATCCCGTAATTGATATGGCGGTCTTCATTGTTCAGCAACCTGTACGACATGCCTATGTCGATGCGTCTGTATGCCGGGGCGCGGAATGTCGCCTTCTCCCGTCCGCTGTGCGTGGGCCCGAACGGAAGTCCTCCGGCGAGGCTGCCTTTCAGCGACATCTTCCATCTGTCTGTTCTGGGGAAGAAGTCGGTGAAGCACATTGACATGTTGTAGCTCTGGTCTGTCGGGAGCGGTATCCATCTGCCGTCTGTATGTTCCTGAGCCTTCATCAGCGACAGCGTAATCCATGACTCAGCTCCCGGAACGAATTCTCCGAGAAGCTTCGTGTCGATTCCGTAGATGCGGCCTTCGGAACAGTTCTCGCCGTAATATACGACCCTGACATTGTCCACATTGTATGGAATGAGGTCGCTCAGTTTCTTGTAGTATGCCTCGACTGTGAACTTGAACATCCTGTTGAACATGCGGAAATGGTAGTCTCCGCCGAGAACTATCTGGAATGAACGCTGTGACTTGATTCCGCGGTTCAGTGAAACGGATGAGATACCTCCCGCGTTGACCGTGTCCTTGAGTTCCTTGTAGAACGGCGACTGGTAATAGATGCCTCCTGACAGGCGCAGTGTCAGGTCCTCGTTCGTCGCAGGGATGAAACCGACGGAGAAACGCGGACTGACTATCAGCTCCTCGTTCCAGTTCCAGTAGGATGCTCTGATACCTCCGTTGAGTGTGAACAGACCTCTGGCCGCGTTGATTCTCCATGTGTCCTGAACGTACATTGACAGGCGGTTGCTCTCGATGTCCTGGTCGGAACGCAGGGAATAAATCATGTTCATCGGGCCGGTCTCCACATTTGGCATCATATAGCCTGCTGAATCGCGGTATTCCCATTCGCGCATATTCTCGCTGATATTCTCATGCTTCAGTTCCATGCTCCAGCGGATGTCGTGAGCCGTGAGCCTGTGATTTCCGGAGAGTCCGATGCTTGTCACCGAGGCATCCAGATAATTGCGGGCATGCTGCATGAATGTGCCGACGCTCATCTGCTCCTGTGCTCCGGATTCGTCAAGCCAGTACTGGCTCATGATGTCGAACGTCTCGTTCTCGTCGCTGTCGAATGTCGAGAATCTGAGGCTGACGCTGTTCATGGCATCGATTCTGCGGGTGACGTTCACAGCCCCGAACATGGTACGGAACAGGTCTTTCTCCCATCCGTCGAAATAAACGGTGAACGTATGCGGATTTTTGCCGGTGCCGAATGATGTGTTGCGGTCGCTTGGCGTGAAACGGTAACTGTTGGATGCAATGTTCCCAAGGACCTCGATATCCCAGCCTTCGGACGGCCTCCACGTGCCGTACAGCTGATAATCCAGAAAGTCAGGTTCGTATTCTCCGTTTGTGTCCATTGTGTTCAGAAGACTTCTGTTCGTCTTGTAGCGAAGGCTGTTGCTCAGACTGAACCTGTCGTTCCCGAATCCGATGTATGCGCTTGCTCCGAGCAGACTGGCTGAAACATTGGACTCCAGTTTCTTCGGTCTGCGATACGTGATGTCCAGAACCGATGACATCCTGTCTCCGTACATTGCGGCGAAGCCTCCCGTGGAGAATGAAACCGATTCTATCATGTCGGGATTGATGAAGCTCAGTCCTTCCTGCTGGCCTGACCTGACAAGCAGCGGACGGAGGATTTCGTTCCCGTTCACGTATATGCTGTTCTCGTCGAAGCTGCCGCCTCTGACGTTGTACTGGTTGCTCAGTTCATTGTGGCTGCTGACACCGGCCTGGGTGGTGATGAACGACTCCACTGAGCCTCCCGATACATCTGGCATGAGGCGTACGCGGTCGAGTTCGATGATCTGGTTGGCATCCATCTGGCGGCGCATGTCGCTGATGGTGACACCTTCCAGAGCATATCCGCTGGTCGGCAGCACGACATCGAGCGATATGGAATCTGCCGGCGAAGTGAGAGTGCGTTTCCTGGTCTCGTGTCCTATCATGCGGAATACTATCTCAACAGTATCCCGGTAGGGGACAGAAAAGTCGTATCTGCCATTGAGGTCGGTCATCGTACTGACCATCTGTTGGGACTCGTTGACGGTAGCCAGCTCGACCGGTTCTCCGTTCTCGTCGCTTACCCTGCCGTGAATGCGGACACGCTGCGCACAGACTGTCTGCGTTATGGCAGAAAGTACGATGACGGCGGCGAAAAACTGTTTCGCGAGCCTGTGCGTGCGCATGTGTGAACGATACATCATTTATATTAACGTGAAAAACGTCCGAACCGTATATCGGACCGAACAAAACTTTTTGAGTATATTCGCAGGAAAATACGGAAAAATGGAAGATTTCAGTTGTCTGGCTGCCGCAAGACGCAGCATGCGAAAGTTTACAGATGAGAAGCTGACGCAGGAGGAGATACGCCTTCTGGAGCGTGCAGCTCTGATTGCGCCCACATCAAAACATACCAACGGATGGGAGTTCGTGGCTGTGGATGACCCCGCATTGCTTCAGGCTCTGTCCGTGAGCAGGGAGAGCGGAGCGGCCTTCGTGGCAGAGGCACCGTGGGCACTTGTCATCTTTGGCAATCCGTCTGTCACCGATGCGTGGATAGAGGACAGTGCCATTGCAGCCATCATGGTACAGCTGCAGGCTGCGGATCTCGGTCTGGGAAGCTGCTGGGCCCATATCAGAAACCGTTTCGCAGCAGACGGGACACCTACCGCGGATGCCGTCCGCCAGCTGCTCGGCGTACCTGCACCGTACGAACCGCTGTGCATCATAGCGGTCGGCCACAAGGGCATGGAGCGCAAGCCGTTCAATGAGGATAACATACAGTGGGAGAAAATCCACTGCAACAAATTCTGACAGCTCAGGATATGAGGATTACCCTGGTCGGGGCCGGTAATGTGGCCGTGTGCATATCTCCTGCATTGAAAAGTGCCGGACATTCCATTGCCGGTGTCTACAGCAGGACTGAGGTCGGGGCGCGTACTCTGGCGGACAGTCTTGGCACGAAGGCTGTGACGGATCTGGAGGAACTTCCTGAAGCCGACGTCTATCTGACAATGCTCAGGGATGATGTACTGCCTTCATTGGCAGAAAAGATAGTCCGCAACCGTCAGAATGCCCTTTTCCTGCACACCTCCGGCAGTGTTCCGATGTCCGTATGGAAGGATGCCGGTGCAAGTCATTACGGCGTGCTGTATCCGATGCAGACATTCAGCAGAGGAAAGAAAATCGGGTGGGGCAGTGTTCCGATATTCACCGAGGCATCGGGTCCGTCCGAACTGGAAACCGTAAACGCACTGGCGGGGTCCCTGTCCGGACAGGTGCGGGAGCTGGATTCGGAGAAGCGTGGAAGGATGCATCTTGCCGCGGTGTTCGCGTGCAATTTCACCAACCGCATGTATGCCATATCCGAGAAGCTTCTGGAGGAGTGCGGCATACCGTTTGACGTGATGCTGCCTCTGATTAATGAGACTGCGGAGAAAGTGTCCGGGATGGCTCCGGAGAAGGCTCAGACCGGGCCTGCAGTCAGGGGCGACGAGCGGGTGCTGGAACTGCACAGACGGCTTCTGGACGGTCATCCCGAATGGCTGCGTCTGTATGAACTTATTTCCAAGGATATTAACAGGAATCTGTTTTGACGAATATGAACGATAATCTGGATTTGAAATCAATCAGGGCAATGGTATTCGATGTGGACGGAGTGCTCAGCACAGATGTCATGTCGCTGGCATCGGACGGCAATCCTGTCCGGACGGTGAATGTGAAGGACGGATATGCTCTGCAGCTGGCCGTGAAATGCGGAATGAAGCTGTGCGTGATAACCGGCGCAAGGGTGGAGGCCCTGCGTCTCAGGTATCAGAGCCTCGGCATCAGTGACGTGTATATCGCATCGTCTGTCAAGATTCATGACTTCGAGGAATTTCTCTCCAAGTATTCGCTGGACCCTGCATCGGTTCTGTACATGGGAGACGATATCCCCGACTATCAGGTGATGAAGGCCTGCGGATTCCCGTGTTCGCCATCAGATGCTGTACCGGAAATCAGGAACATCAGCAGATATGTCACGTCTGCGGCAGGAGGCTGCGGGTGTGTGCGCGAGGTGGTGGAAATGGTGCTGAAGGCGCAGGACAAGTGGATGGCGGACGATCATGCATTCGGATGGTGATTTAGGGCGGTAAAGCTATGCAATTGGGATACAGACTGGTATTGGCATCGAACTCTCCCCGTCGCAGGGAACTGCTCGCCGGACTCGGTCTTGACTTTGAGGTCCGTGTGATGGATGGAATAGACGAATCCTATCCTGATGATATCGCAGTCGGGGAAGTCCCGCTGTTCATATCCCGCAGTAAGGCTGCAGCATACGCCGCATCCATAGCTGATGACGAACTCGTCATTACAGCTGATACGGTAGTGACCGTCGATGATCTCATCTTAGGAAAGCCTGCGGACAGGGCCGAGGCGGTGAAAATGCTGCATCTGCTGTCAGGCAGGCGGCACAGGGTGGTGACAGGCGTCACTTTCACGACCAAAGAGAGAACGCACAGTTTCAGCGTGACCACCGATGTGTGGTTCTCGAAACTTTCGGATGAGGAGATCGGGTGGTATGTGGACAACTGCCGTCCGTTCGACAAGGCCGGAGCATACGGGATACAGGAATGGATAGGGTACGTGGGTGTGGAACGCATTGACGGTTCCTATTTCAATGTGGTCGGGCTGCCTGTCCAGAGACTCTATCGGGAACTTCTGTCCTTCTGCGCAGCGAAGGTTACGGAATAATTGCTATATTTGCACGAAAGCTAAATTAAAGCACGGATAAACTTATGTCAATGTTTCATTGCTCCTTATTGTTAGGAACCTTCAGCGGATGGGAATTCATCGCAGTACTCGTACTGATTCTTCTCTTGTTCGGACCGAAGCGTATTCCGGATCTGATGAAGAGTCTCGGCAAGGGTGTGAGCAGCTTCAAGGAAGGTGTGCACGAAGTCGAGAAGGAAGTGCATGAGGCCTCAAAGGATAAGGAGGAAGACAAGAAGGACTGACGGTCCTGTATTTCCGCAATAGCCGGTGGAGGATTCCAGAATGCCGTTTTGGGACCACTTGGAAGTACTTCGTAAAGTGTTTCTGAGGATAATCGTCATAGCGCTGACAGTAGCTATGGCTGCTTTCGGCTTCAAGAGCCTTCTGTTCAATCTCGTGCTGGCCCCGTCCAGGCCTGATTTCATCACATACCGTCTGTTTGCCGGGATTGCCGGCTTGTTCGGCGCTGATGCGTCAGAGGTGACGGACTTCAGCGTGGATCTGTTCAGCACAATGCTTACCGCCCAGTTCATGATTCACATGAGGATGGCATTCTGGATGGGCGTCATCATTACCATACCGTATATCATATATGAACTGTACGGGTTCATAGCGCCCGCACTGAAGGAGAGCGAACGGCGCAACACCGTCCGCGTGATACTGTGGTCGTACCTGCTGTTCATGATGGGGGTGCTGCTCAACTACTTCGTGGTGTTCCCTCTGGCCTTCCGCTTCCTCGGTACATATCAGGTGAGTCCCGATATTCCCAACGTCATCACCATATCATCCTACGTCGATATGCTGCTGACCCTGACGGTGATGTTGGGAATCATGTTCGAACTGCCGGTGCTGTCATGGTTCCTGGCCAAGCTGGGCTTCATCAATTCCGGCTTCATGAAGAAATACCGCCGTCATGCGGTCGTGGTGATAGTGGCACTGTCAGCAATCATCACTCCCACTGCCGATGTGTTCACACTCGCTGTGGTGTCGGTACCCATCTATCTGCTGTACGAAGCCAGCATATCGATAGTGCGCGTTACTGAACGTTAGTCTCCTGCTTGTACTTCCAGTGGGCAGCAATGCCCTCCTCGGCTTCATAATGCATGCGCTCGGAACGCAGCTGAATCTCTATCCAGTTGTAGTCCGGCCCCATGACGGTGAGCTGGAGAGCCTGATAGCCGGATGGCTTCGGGTGTGTGATCCAGTTCTTTATGCGGTCAGGATGAATCCTGTAAAGTGACGCAATAATCGTGTAGATTCTCCAGCAGCAGAATATCTCAGGATCCATATTCTCTATCTGCCACTTCATCGTTCCGGCTATTTCACGGTCGCTGTCCAGCGAATTGGCGACAGAGTGTGAGAGAATCTCTGCAATGGGCTTGGGCTTGTAGATTATGCGCGTGGCAAACAGATCATATACGTCATCAAAGTCCTTGCGGTCCACTCTCATCTTGCGCCAGATGCTATATACGGACTTCATCCTGTACTCGAAGTCGTATTCAATCCCCAAATTGTCAAGCATGGCTCTGATAGGGAGAGCGAATGTGCTGAACACCATTTCACAGGTCCTTTCGGATTCCTGAAGCAGATTCTTCAGATATCTGTAGTCCTCAGGATGCCCCAGCTTCATTGCCAGTTCCTGCAGCGCACTCTGCTCCTTCAGCAGACCGAGTTCTTCGGCCAGCGGTCCCCAGTGCTCCAGAATGTCGGAGACGTACGAGTCAATGTCAACATCGGCCGGGATACCTTCAGCATCCCATCCGGACATCTGCTCAAGACGTTTGAAAATCTCTTCCTGCTCCATGATTATCTGAATATGAACAGAGGCTCAAAACCGGCAATGGTGAATACCTGTCTTACGTCCTTTGACACATTCAGCATGGTGATGTCCCCGCCCTTGGCAATGGTCTGCTTGCGCAGCAGCATGAGCTGTCTCAGTCCTGATGATGATACATAAGCCAGCTCCTTGCAATCCAATATGATATGCTTGTCCGCATTGTCCGCTACCGGCATGATGTCAATGGCGAACTGGGGTGAAGTTATTGTATCCAGACGACCGCTTATTGCGGCGTTGACGGTGTCACCTGATATTTCGTACTTGAAGTTCATTGGCGTCATTTGTTTACATTCATGGAATCCTTCCACTTGCTTTCAGCGGAGGGGATGACTTCACTGTCGGCTGCCTTTGCAGCTTTTGCGGCCGGCTGTGCCTGCGGCTCCACCTGAGCCTTCTCAATCCATGCCAGCGGCTGTCCCTTGGCAATCATGCTGCCCTGCTCTGCATCGATGCCTGCAATTCTGCAGTCCATCGGGGCTGCAATGCTTTCGATGCCGTGGCTGGTCTGCAGATAGGCAATAACCTCGCCCTCGCGATACTTCCTGCCGAAAGCCGGCGCTGCAGAGCCTTCGTTGTAGTCGAGTTCCCACATCACGCGACCGCCTGCCGGAGCTTCCAGAGCATCTGCGTCCGGATGAAGGATGGCACGCTTGTCGGCTGCTGTAAGATGCTTGACAGGAGTGCCTGACGTGCCGGCCTGAGCCTTCTCCATGCGTTCCAGCAGGTCCTTGTTGAACTGAGCCTTGGCCTGGCCGGACTTGAACTCGCGGTACTGCTTCTCGTGCATTGCGAACTCGAACAG
>JAKSIW010000081.1 GCA_024398555.1 Bacteroidaceae bacterium
TTTTCAGATCAGAACGTCTGATATCTGGTGTCAGTCACATCAGCCTTCATGTACAGCTCCTGAAGCAGCTGGCCGGCAAATATGCGGCTGTTCACGCTCCTGATACGTGAAGCCTCTGACAGATCATCAAACTCTGTGGAGTATGTGTCATCCGTAATCTTCTGAGCAACCCATACACCACCCTCGCCACGTACAGGAGCGCAGAAAGCGCCACGTTCCAGTCCGCTTACGGCAGCGCCGATAAGAGGCTCGCTTGAGTAGGTAGCCTGGATGTAGGCAGGAGTTATGAAATTGACGAACTTGACAGTATCGATTCTGACGCCGTCAATTGCACGGAGAGCGTCAACGCTGCTGGCACCTGCGAACTTCGGGAACATCATCTCAGCCTTCTTGTCCTTGAGAGCTTCAAGCTGAAGATCCTCCTGTACGTCAGCAACAGGACGATAACCCTTCTTGTGGATGCCGTTCAGTGCGACAACCAGCAGATGGTTATTGTCTTCACCTACCTCATAAACGCGGGACACATCACCCGGCTTTGCTTCGAAGACCCAGCGCAATGCGTCATGTGATTTCTGGACACCTCCGACATTGTTGTCAAAGCTCTGGAAGTTGGCATTTGAAAGCAGACGATAGCCGTTGTCCTCAGCATTGGCTGCGAACTGCTCTGCACTGTTGTTGCCTGCTACGAATGCGCTCAGTCTGTTGTACTCGTCATTGCTTGTCTCATTGCTGAAAGTGGCAATTCTCTTGACAATGGCAGTATTGTACTTCTTGACAGGATTCCTTGTATCAAGCACCTTGATAATCAATGAAACCTGATCCAGCTTGAGGTTGCAGATCTCACCCTTCTTCATGCTGTTGAGCTTGTTCAGGTAAGCGGCATTGTCACCATTGAATGCAGCACCCTCGTAATCTGCAGAAGCGAGCCACTGGGGAGCGGCTGACTGTGAATACTTGGCAGCAAGTTCCTGCATGTCTGCACCTGCAACTACTGCATTGTAGATGCTGTCGGCCAGCTTTGCAGTAGCAGCGGCATCAGCAGCGGCAGCCTGGATGAGACTGAACTGGATTGAATCGAAGGCATTTACAGTAGAAAGAATCTTGAAGGCATTGTACGAATCATCATCCGATGAATAGTACGGTCCGTAAACCTCGCCTACTGTTGCAGAATCAAGTCTTGCGGCGATATCCTCAGGAAGTCCGTTTGCAGAGGAAGGAACCTCGCTGAACGGAATCACAGATTCAGTAAGACGGATGAATGATGACATCTCTTCCTCGGTGTCAGCGAGCTGCTCAGCATATTCGGTGACCTCCTTGAGAAGCTCTGCGCGGTCAGCCTCGCTCGGCAGAATCTCGACATCGATGTAACTGATGTCACGACCCTCGGACATCTGATAGAACATCTCCTTCTTCTCATCGTACAGTTTCTTGATGTCTGCTGATGAAAGATTGGTCAGTGAATCAGCGATGGTCGTGTAAGGCAGAGTGGCCAGAATGACATCCGACCTCTTGACTCTGGTCTCGTATGAATCCTTTCTTGAAATCGGATTGGTGACGATAGAAGCCTGAACGAGTGACATGTACTTCGTCATGAGACGTGTCTCACGCAGATTATCCTCGATGAAGCACCAGTAGTTGTATCTGTCATCAAAGTAATTCACAATCTCTGCCGGATATGCAGTGCGGTCAATCTCATTGTACTGGGCAAGGAAATCCTTGAGAAGGTCTGCATCGAACGCACCTGTCTGGCTGTTCTGGAAAGGAGTCTGACGCAGAAGGGTATTGGTACCGTCCTCTACGATACTCTGGATCTCAGCGTCTGTTACCTTCAGACCGATTGCCGATGTCTCCTTGCCGAGCATGTTCTTGCGCAGGATAGCGCTCCATGCCTCATCCTTGACGGAAGCATACTGATCATCTGTCAGGCTGTTGCTGCCCATCTGGAATCTGTAAACGTTGGAAAGTCTCTCGACATCGTTCTGGTAATCCTGGGCACTGACCTTAGTTCCGTTTACCTCGCCGACTGTCACGACACCCTGCGGACGGAACATCTTCCATGCGTCGCCAAGGATGAAGGCCAGAAGAGCCAAGCCGATAACTGCCAGCAGCAGAACACCTTTACTTCTGATTTTCTGTAATGTTGCCATTTCTTATGTGTTTTTGTTTTATATCAAAAAAAGCGCCCCTTCCATTCAGGGCGCACAAAGTTAGCAAAAGATTGTTATATTTAATAATATACGGACCTTATTTTTCAGGATGCCGGTACAATCACTCGTTCTCCACCGGAAACATGCCCTCCGACTTGCGGATCATGTAGTGCGAAAAATCCTGTGTCGATTCAAATCCCCTGCCATATATGACCTGTTTCTCCTGACGGATGGAAATCCTCGCGTCAGAATAGACGCGCTCCATGCGCTGGTCCCAGTACAGCAGATCCGTGTCGAATTCCTCCGAGTTCTCGTTCTCGGCATGAACACCGCCACGCAGCTCCCATTTCTCAGAATTGATGTAATAGTATGCAGTATCAGCCTTGATGGACGAAGATACGACCATCATGGAATCCAACACTTCCAGATAGACGCCCTGCTCAAACGCCCAGTACGGAGGGTCCTTCCTGTCGTACCAGTCCCATGCCTGCGCATAGATGCGGTACTTCATCTGGCCGTTCTCCGATATGAGTGAAGTTATGCCATAGGTCGTCATCATGGACAGAGAATCGCGCTGCGTCACAGCATCCCCGAGGCCCTTGTCACGCCTGCCGCAGGATACATGTAAAAGCAGGACAACCGTCAGCACGGCGATTGTCCTGCATATAATGGTTCCGGCTGTCCTGCAGCCAGTGGGAACAGACATTATCAGCGAATCGTTGTAGTCTCGTTGATCCAGCCCTCGACCTTGACGGTGTCACCCTTCTTCAAACCGAGCATGAAGAGGTCCTCGATTTTCGGGGTATACTCCGAGTAAGTTGCAATCAGCTTGTTGGCAGTCTCAGCGACGCTCGGGTCAACCCTCTTGGCAGTCTGGAGCTTGTCGATCACCACGTAGAATGTGCACTGGTTGAGAGCGGTCTCATCCGTCCACTTATGGTTTCCGGCATACATCTGAGCCAGAAGAATATAGGAATTTCCATCATTCGGATTCAGCTGGATGGCCTTCTGGAGATAGCTCTTGGCATTGGACAGCTTCTTCTGGCTGTTCAGGATGACAGCTGCAGTGTAATAGAGATCAGCCTTCTTGAAGGCCTCCTCCTCCAAGGCGATGGCCTTGTCGAAATACTCCATTGCCTTCTCGTAATCCTCACGCTTTGCATATCTGAGTCCGAGGCTCTTGGCAGTCTCGCTTGAAGGAGAGATAGCATATGCGTATTCTGCTGCTGCGAAGTATGCGTCCTGATCGGTGCACTTGAGCATGCCCATCACGCTGACCACCTTCTGCAGATACTCCAGATTGTCCTTGTTCTCCTCAATCTTGGAAGAATAGATATTCTGAAGGCTCTCGCAGTCTGCAGCGCCGCTGTTCACGAAATAGGCGTCGATATTGTCCTTCGTACCGCGGGCAGCCTCCAGCATCTTCTCATCCTCGATACCGGCAATCACCGAATTGATCAGGTTCGAGCAGTCCAGATAGTCCTGGATCAGAGCCTCACGATGGGCATCGCCATCCTTCTTGAACTTCTGGTTTGAAATCTTCATCAGGTCACCGAGAACATAGTATGCAGTCTCCGTTCCGCCCATTTCAACGGCCTTGCGAAGCAGTGCGTATGCCCTCTCCACATCGACCTTCGGATTGTAGGCGATGTAATCGTGTGCCTGCAGTCCTACAACCTCAGCCTCGCTTGTCTTGTTCTCGTAATACTCATTGAGCTGATTCAGATATTTCAGGCGCTGCTCATAGACCTGCTGCAGCTCCTCGGAATAGGCCAGCTGCTGTGCTCCGTCCTTCGAATTGGCGATAAGCCAGTGCAGGATCTTGGCTCCATTGGTATAGGTACCCGACTGTGCCAGAGGGCTGTCAGTGAAGACCTTCTTCCAGCTCTCGTATGCGTCTGCATAATTGCCGGTCTTAACATACTCGGTGTACAGGCTGATGTTCTGCAGGCACTCAATGCTGTCCTGGCCGTGTCCCCAGCGTGAACCATCCTCAACACCCTTCTGGGCAAACACCGTAGCAGACGCAATCGTCACAGCAAACAACAGACTTTTTCTCAAACTGATCTTCATATCATTCAAATTTTAATCTAATAAAGATGCCTTCTATCCTTTAGACGGAAAGCGCTTTCGTAGGTTTAACACATATTTATCTCCATTACTCCACCCTCCACTTCATGAACCAGCGCTCATTGAACGAGATGCCTAAATTCAGACGAAGATACGTCTCTGAAATCATTCCGGACACGGAAGGTTTCTCATACACATACTGACCTGATACATTTATCGCGATAAGGTTGTTCCAACGGTTCGCAATCGGCATCGACACACCGACAGACGCACCTATTTCCAGAGGTCCCTTGTCCGCTCCCACATTGAAATACGGCTGGTTGTAGAACAGTCCCGCACGATAGGAAGAACGGCGGAACAGATGACGGTCATTCTTCTCCGGAGTGAACATTCCGCCCAGAGACAGTTTCAGGCGGTCCTCGCCGGCCTCATCGAAGGCGCGGCCGTCGCTCCACCTCTCGTACGTGACATCAAATCCGGCCGTCCACTTCTCCCTCGAGTATGTCAGTCCCGCTCCGATTCTGTCCGGAATGCGGAAGTCGTTCTTCATCATCGTGGTGTCGGAAAGTTCCTCCCTGGTGCCGCTGCCGCTGAGCAGCTGGTTCAGCACATAGGATTCGCCATATGTCGTAACGGCCGGAGTATAGACAAGGCCGAATGTCATTTCGCCCCCGACTGCGCGGAACGTGGTCTGGAGGCCGAGATTGTAGCGGAATCCGCGCACCTGGGCATAATAGGACCTGTTCCTTGTAAATACGGTACTCTCACTGTATTTGTTCGACACAAGATGCGTCACATCGCCGAAGAGATAGCCGGCATCGGCACCGACTGACAGCCACCCGTACGGAGCCCATCCGAGCCCGATGGATATCTGTCTGATTCCTCCCTCTCCGCCGTATGTCGATATGGTGGTGACATCTCCGTCCTGATCACTGCGGACTGTCGCAGTCTCGGAAAAGTTGTATCCGACATTCGACAGAGGCAGCATGCTGGCAGTGAATCCGAGTTTACGCCCCAGGCGGAACTGCATCGCCACATAGTCAAAACTGGAATTGCGCTCGTTCTGCTTGATGCCGTTTTCATCAAAATTACTGTTTGTCAGGGAAATGCCCATATCAAACAGGAATGTGAGAGTATCCACGGTGGAATATGACGCAGGATTCAGCGTATTGATGATATTCTTCTGACGCAGGCCTATTCCGACTCCGCCCATGGCCTTGCTGATGCCCGTTGACTGCTCGCCTAACTGCCCGATTCCGAAGCGGGAATAGGGTGACAGAGTGCCGTTCTGCGCACATACGGGCAAGACAAAAACGACCGCGAAGGCCGCCAGAAGCAGTTTCTCACATTTTCTCATTAAAGCTGCAAATAGTATCCAACCCCTCAAGGAGGAGGAATTCATCTGCAAAGATGCCATTTTTTATTGGTATTCCAAACAATTCTGCATCTCCTCCCGTTAAAAAAACAAAAATGGAGTCATATCCGGCTGACAGACGTGATATGCAGCCCAGCATCTCGTCACGCATTCCGAGAACCACTCCGCTCCTTATCGCCGTCTCTGTGGAATAGCCCACATCAGGCACATCTCCGTCAGGATTCACCAGCGGCAGCCGTCCGGTGAACTCGTGAAGTGCCCTGAGTCTCATGGAAAGTCCGGGAGAGATATTGCCTCCCAGGTATTCCCCCTCCGCCGTAACGACATCGTACGTGACAGCTGTCCCCGCATCTATTATCAGCAGGTTCCGTCCCGGCATTCTTTTCCATGCGCCTACCGCAGAGGCAATCCTGTCGGGACCGAGCGTGCCGGGGGTGGAGTACACGATCCTGAGAGGAAGAGGCGTCTGTGCCGAGAGATGAATGACAGGGAATGGCAGAGACGAGAGCAGGATCCGCTCACCGTCCGTAAGTTCACGCACTGACGAGCAGATGCCGCACGATATCTTCGCGTCAGAGACGAGTTCTGACAGTCCGTTTCCCAGACATTCCTCACGGCATACTGACAGCACTCTGCCGTCAGACATGACTGCGGATTTTGTGCTGGAATTACCTATATCTACAACGAGATGCACCATATATAACACCTTTGAGGACACAAAGGAACGCTTTTTTTCCCAAGTAAAGGGACAAGCCGCGGAAATATTGTAAATTTGCACGAAACGCAAAGCACAACGCAAAGCACAATGAGACACCGCATACTTCTGGTTCTGCTCCTGTCACTGTTCTCCACAGCCATGCGTCCCCAGTCGGACAGCATTCGCGTCAGCCTTGTCACATGCACACCCGGCACCATAGTCTATGAAGTCTATGGACATACCGCCATCAGAGTGACAAACTACACTACAGGCGTTGACCTGGCGTTCAACTACGGCATGTTCGACTTCAACTCGCCGCATTTCCTGTACCGCTGGCTCAAGGGAGAGACAGACTATTTCGTAGCCGCATACAAATGGGACAGCTTCGTTCAGGAATATGCATCCAGAGGTTCCACCTTATACCTTCAGGAACTCAATCTGGACAACGAAGGGCATCAGCGGCTTGCAGAGCTGCTTGTCGAAAACTGCATGCCGGAAAACAGGACATACCGGTACGATTTTCTGAATAACAACTGCGCCACAATGGCTCTCGACAAGATAGAGGAAGCCTTCGGAGGCAGTATCCGCTACTACCCGCCGGACGGCAGCGAGACCTTCCGCACCCTGCTGCACCGCTACAACGGTCTGGAGCCGTGGAATGAATTCGGAGTCGATCTCATCGTAGGTGCCGGAACAGATGTCCCGATAACCTACCGTCAGACAGCGTTTGCGCCAATGCGTCTCAAGGAATTTGCAGACAATGCATATTACATAGACACGACAGGCACGACACACGGCATAGTCTTCAGGACAACCGAAATCCGTCCTGAGAAGGAACTCACTTTCCCGGACTGTCTCATAACTCCGTTCCAGGCCGCAATCCTGCTCGCCCTGCTCACGCTTCTGATATGCTGTATCGAATGGAGGATCAAGAAATTCCTGTGGGCATACGACATCATACTGTTCGGCATACAGGGACTGGCTGGAATCATTGTCAGTTTCCTATATTTCTGTTCGGAGCATCCGACCACAGACACGAACTGGCTGGTCATCTGCCTCAATCCGCTGCCGCTCATCTGCCTTCCGTTCCTTGTGCGAAACCTGCGCAAGCATAGAGCGGACGTATTTCTGCCACTGAATTTCGTCATTCTGACAGTGTTTCTGCTGACCTGCGGCATGATGCCCCAGTACTTTCACCCTGCCACGCTGATCATGCTCGGCACATTCGCCCTGCGTTCTCTCAGCGACATGCATCAGAACTTCGTGTTCGGAGCCGTATGGGAGAAGTTCATCTCTCTGTTCAGGAGAAACGGCAGCGCCGCGGCGCTGCTGGCTGTGCTTCTGACAGTTTTCCCGCTCCAGGCACGGTCCCAACAGACAGAAATGGTGCAAAGCAATATACAGCCCAGACTTATCGTAGGCATAACGGTTGACCAGTTGGACATGGAATATGTGGAACGGCTGATGCCGCTCTTCGGCGAGGACGGATTCCGCAAGCTGTGGCAGGAGGGCTGCATCTTCACCAATGCGGAGTTCGACTACGACTGCAGGGACTGCTCGTCCGCAATAGCCTCATTATATACGGGAACCAGCCCATTCTATCACGGAATCGTCGCAGACAGATGGATGGACCGCAAGGCCGGCATGGTGATAGGAGCCGTAGATGACAGCAATGAAAGCGGCATCAACACCATCGACCACAGTTCTCCCGGAAGACTCCAGGTCATGACGCTGACCGACTGCATGAAAATATCATCGGACGGCAGATCTGTGATATGCAGCGTTGCAGCCAACCGCGAGGCTGCGGTACTGTCCGCCGGGCACGAGGCGGATGTGGCGCTCTGGATGAACGACTCCGACGGTCAGTGGAGCAGTTCAGGATATTTCGGCAATTTCCCATCATGGGCAAATGATATCAACAACCGTTCATGGTTCAGAAAGGAATGGAGTCCGATGTATCCGTCGGCCGTCTACATTCACGACGGCGCTGCTGCATCCGACAGGACATTCAGCCACACCTTCTCACGCGGTGACGTATGGAAATACAAACAGTCGCCCATCGGCAACGACAATGTCACCGAGATGGCATTAGCATCGTTTGACGCATTGAAGCTCGGCCGGCTGACCTCACCCGACCTGCTTGCCGTAACCCTGTACGCCGGAGCATACGACGGAGGTCCCGTCAGCATGGAATCACTCGAACTGCAGGACATCTACGTCCGGCTGGACCGCAACATCGCAGACATCATAACGGAAGTAACCGAAGCTGTAGGAGAGGACAAGGTCCTTTTCTTCATAACATCAACCGGTTACCGGACACGTCAGAAGAGAGATCTGACCGGCACCAGGATACCGGCCGGGTCTGTAAGCATGGAGCGCGTCACAGCGCTTCTCAACCTCTACCTCTCAGCGCTCCACGAAACAAGCGGCTTCATCAGCGCCTATCATGGTACGGAGCTCTATCTCAACAGGACCCTCATCGAGGACAGCGGCATACCGCTTCAGAGGATAACCGATGAATGCAGGTCATT
>JAKSIW010000082.1 GCA_024398555.1 Bacteroidaceae bacterium
CACCAAAGGTATCAGGGAACAGAGGATACAGGCTTCGGCACTCACTTCGACGCTGGCATGGATTCTATCCATTCCCGCCCCGGAATCCTGCACGGCCACACCGCTGAAAGACATCATGATACATTAGTACAGCAATCAAATAACATTTTCAATATGGCAGACAACAAGTACATCAGCCTCTCATACGACCTCTATATCAAGGATGAGAATGGCAATCCGGCCCTTTACGAGCGTGCTCCGAAGGAAAAACCGTTCCAGTTTATCAGCGGTATCGGTTATACTCTGGACCTTTTCGAGAAGAATGTTGCGGATCTGAAAGTCGGAGACAGCTTCGACTTCGAGATTCCCTGCAATGAAGCTTACGGCGAATATGACGAGGAGAGCGTGCTGGAACTTCAGAAATCCATTTTCCTGCGTGACGGGAAATTCGACGACGAGCATGTCAGAGAGGGCTACATCATCCCGTTGAGCGACGGAGAGCACACTTTCAATGCACTTGTCACACTCATTACCGATGATATAGTAAAGGTGGATCTGAACCATCCGCTGGCTGGCGAAGACCTCACATTCAAGGGGCGCATCATCGAGAACCGTCCTGCAACGGAGCAGGAGGTGGAAGAGGCTACCCATCCGCACGGATGCGGAGGATGCGGCGGTTGCGGAAGTTGCGACAGCTGCAATGACGACCACGAGTGCGGTTGCGGACATTGTCATTAACAGACCATTTATGAACACTATCGGAGAAAGACTCAGGCTCACGACATTCGGGGAGTCTCACGGACCCGCCGTAGGAGGCGTGCTGGACGGATATCCGTCGGGTATCCGCATTGACTTCGACTACATCGCCGACGAAATGCGCAGGCGCCGGCCGGGACAGAGCGCAGTCACCACAGGCCGTATGGAGCGCGACGAAGTCGAGTATCTGTCAGGCATCATGGACGGTGTCTCCACAGGAGCGCCGATAGCGTTCATCATTCGGAATACCGACTGCGCGACCTCCGACTATGATGAGTTGAAGGACCTGTTCAGACCATCCCACGCCGACTACACCTACCAGATGAAGTACGGCATCCGCGACTGGCGGGGTGGCGGCCGTTCATCAGCCCGCGTCACTGCCCCGATATGCGTGGCAGGCGCCCTGGCCAGACTCGCACTGGAGAAGCGTCTGTCAGATCTGGACATCTATGCATTCACCTCCCAGATCGGCGGGATATCCACCGATCCCGAGGACGAGATGACCTTCAGCCGTGAGGATTCCGAAGCCAGTTCCGTACGCTGTCCTGACGCCGAAAAATCGGCAGAGATGGAGGACCTGATATGGCAGCTCAGACGCGACGGCGATTCCATCGGCGGCATCGTCACCTGCATCATCCGCGGATGTCCTGCCGGCATAGGCGAGCCCGTCTTCGGCAAGCTGCATTCCAGACTCGGAGCGGCCATGCTCGGCATCAACGCTGCCAAAGGATTTGAATACGGCGACGGCTTCGCCTGCGCCTCAATGCGCGGCAGCGAATGCAATGACCCGTTTGTCATCGAAGACGGTCAGATCACCACTTCAAGCAATCATTCCGGAGGTATTCAGGGCGGCATCAGCAACGGTCAGCCCATCAGGTTCAGAGTGGCGTTCAAGCCTACTCCCACCATAGCTCTGCCTCAGCAGACAGTTACCGCAGACGGCATACCGACGACACTTGAAGCCGCCGGCCGTCACGATCCGTGCGTAGTGCCGCGTGCTGTACCTATTGTGGAAAATCTGGCAGCTCTGGTGTTGGCAGACCTCATACTTTGAGGCTGTCAGCAAGTTCCTGCATTGAGTTGAAGAGTCCGACCGGTCCCTCACGCAGCAGTATCGCGTCATCCAGAGGACCTGTGTTTACGGCTATCACGTCAATGCCTGCCGCACGTGCCGCACGGATGCCGAGTGGCGCATTCTCCACAACGACGGCCTCATCAGCCGTAATTCCGCCTATTTCCAAAGCCTTCAGATAGGGATCCGGATACGGCTTGCCACGTTTCACATCAAATGCCGTCACCATCAGAGGACGTACCACATATCCTTCATAATCGCGTTGGACACGTTCTATCAGGCCCCCTGTACCGGAGCCGGTAACGACCTGTATCTGCAGCCCGCCAGCGGCAGCCTTACGCATAACTTCCAGAGCTCCGGGCATCATATTGACTTGCGGAAGTTGCATGAACAGTTCCGTTTTGCGCGCATACATCCGCTGGATATCTTCATCGGACACCTCGCCCTTACCCTCACGCTCACTTATGGACCGTATGGTCTGTGCACCTGTGCAACCCTCGTTCAGATACACATCAAGCACCGACATATTGTATCCGAACTCAGCCAAAGCCCTTACCCACGCCGACACGTGCGACGGCATGGAATCATAAAGCACGCCATCCATATCGAATAGGACGGCGCGCTTGTTTTTCAAAGAGAAATCCACTACTGATTATTTTTTCATGCGTTCGCTGATAGCCTTGGACTCCTCCTCGTAGCCGGGTTTGCCCAGAAGTGCGAACATGTTCTTCTTATAGGCCTCCACGCCGGGCTGGTTGAACGGATTGATGCCGAGCAGATAGCCGCTGATTCCGCAGGCCTTCTCAAAGAAATAGATGAGCTGGCCCAGCCAGTATTCGGTAAGTTCCGGAATACAGATGCGTATATTAGGTACACCGCCATCCACGTGAGCCAGACGTGTTCCGAGTTCCGCCATCTTGTTGACCTGATCCACGTGCTTGCCGGCCAGGAAGTTCAGGCCGTCCAGATTCTCCTCATCGGAAGGAACCGTCACTGAATAGCGGACTTTCTCCACCGAAATGACAGTCTCGAAGATGGAGCGCTCGCCCTCCTGAATCCACTGTCCCATGGAATGCAGGTCTGTTGAGAAATCCACTGATGCAGGATAGATACCCTTTCCTTCCTTACCCTCAGACTCGCCGTAGAGCTGTTTCCACCACTCTGCGAAGTAATGGAGCTTCGGCTGGAAATTCACCAGAATCTCTATTTTCTTGCCGTTGCGGTAAAGGGCATTGCGCGCTGCGGCATAGATGGCTGAAGGATTCCTGTCAAATGCCACCGAGCTGTCCGTAAGACTCTCCATATCGGCAGCGCCGCGCACGAGCTGTTCGATATCATAACCTGCCACTGCAATAGGAAGCAGTCCCACCGGAGTCAGAACAGAGTAACGTCCGCCCACATTGTCCGGAATTATGAAGCTTCTGTAACCCTCCTTGTCGGCGCAGATGCGTGCAGCACCCTTCTTTGCATCCGTGATGGCCACGATGACCTTGCGGGCGGTTCTCCTGCCGCGCTGTTCCTCACACTGTTTCTTGAGGATGCGGAATGTCAGGGCTGTCTCAGTCGTAGTTCCCGACTTGGAAATATTGATGACGCCGAACCTGCGGTTCTTCAGAAGCTCTGTCAGTTCTGCCAGATAGTCTTCGCTGATATTGTTTCCGGCAAATATGACATCCGGATTCTTCTTGTCACGGAGCAGCCAGGAGAAACTGTTCCCGAAAGCATCGATGACGGCGCGGGCACCCAGATAGCTGCCTCCGATACCAGCCACCACCACTGTATCGCACTTCTCCCGAAGTTCTTCGGCGGTGTCCCTGATCTCTGCCAGGAACTCCGGAGTGATGGAAGATGCCAGATTCATCCAGCCGATGAAGTCGCTGCCTTCCCCGGTACCCTTTTCAAGCTTCTCAATTGCACTCCTGACTTCCGGCTCCAAAGCCTTCACAGCACCGGCAGGAACAAAACTCTCAATAGCGGAAACATCAATCGAAATCATATTGTCAGACTTTTAAAAGATTATTTGAAACTATCAGTCAGCAGTTTGATCTCCATCTGAGGAGCCACGTGCTCATACATAATATTGTACATGGCATTCAGAATAGGCATATCCACATGATAATGCTCATTCAGCTCATGCATGCACTTTGTACCGTAATAACCCTCCGCCACCATTTCCATCTCCAACTGTGCGGCCTTGACGGAATAGCCCTTGCCCAGCATGGTGCCGAACACGCGGTTACGGCTGAAATTGGAATAGCAGGTCACAAGCATATCGCCCAGATAGACAGAATCATTTATCACGCGCTCCGGCATTGGTCTGGTCGTATCGATGAAACGGGTCATCTCGTTCAGGGCATTCGACATGAGCACAGCCTGGAAATTGTCGCCGTACTTGAGTCCGTTACAAATTCCCGTAGCAATCGCATACACATTCTTCAGCACCGAGCCGAACTCAATGCCTGCCACATCGGTGCTGACGGATGTCTTCACATAGCGGTTGTTCATCTTGCGGGCAAACGCCCTCGCATTGTCCGGATTCGAGCAGCCGATGGTCAGATACGAAAGATGCTCCATGGCCACCTCCTCCGCGTGGCACGGTCCTGCCAGCACGCAGATATTCTCCTCCGGCACGCCGTAGAAACGATGGAAGTACTCCGACATGAGCAGATTGTCATCCGGTACGATACCCTTGATGGCAGAGACGATGAAGCGGTCGCTTATCTTCGTCCTGAGCTTCTCCATGTGAGCCTTGAAATAAGGTGACGGAGTGACGAACACCAGCACTTCGGAATTCTTGACCACCTCGTTGATATCAGAATAGAAGTTTATCCTATTGACATCGAATTGGACACTCGACAGATAAGCTGGGTTGTGTCCGAGCTTTCTGAACTCATCGATACGGTCCTGACGGCGTATGAACCAGTTGACGGAATCCTCCGTAGATAGAAGTATCTTGGCTATGGCGGTAGCCCAGCTGCCGCCACCCATTATCGCCAGTTTTCCTTGCGGGAATGCCATAACGCCCGGAGATTAATTCTTTTCCTCCTGAGATTCCTGTGGTGCTGCAGCAATCTCCGGCTTCATCTGCGGGAAGAACAGCACCTCCTGAATGGCCTGCTGTCCGGTCATCAGCATCACCAGACGGTCAATGCCGATGCCAATACCGCTTGTAGGAGGCATACCGTACTCCAGAGCACGTACAAAGTCCTGATCAATGAACATAGCCTCGTCATCACCCTTCTGGCTCAGACGCAGCTGCTCCTGGAAGCGCTCATACTGGTCAATCGGGTCATTCAGCTCGCTGTATGCATTAGCCAGCTCCTTGCCGTTGACCATCAGTTCGAAACGCTCTGTCAAGCCCGGCTTTGAGCGGTGCATCTTGGTCAGCGGACTCATCTCGACAGGATAGTCGGTGATGAATGTCGGCTGAATGTAAGTGCCTTCGCAGAACTCACCGAAAATCTCGTCAATCAGCTTGCCCTTGCCCATTGACGGATCAACCTCCATCTTCAAAGCCTTGCAGATATCACGTATTTCATCCTCCGACTTGCCGTTCAGGTCATAGCCGGTCTTCTCCTTTATGGCATCCAGAATCGGCAGACGGCGGTACGGAGCCTTGAAGCTGACCACATTGTCACCTATCTTCGACTCGTAGCATCCGTTGGCTGCGAAGCATATCTTCTCCAGCAGCTTCTCCGTAAAGTCCATCATCCAGTTGTAGTCCTTGTACTGGACGTACAGCTCCATGCAGGTGAACTCCGGATTGTGCGTGCGGTCCATACCCTCGTTGCGGAAATTCTTGCCTATCTCATACACACCCTCGAAACCGCCCACGATAAGACGCTTCAGATAAAGCTCCGTGGCGATACGGCAGTACAGGTCAATGTCCAGAGTATTGTGATGCGTAATGAACGGACGTGCGCTCGCGCCACCTGGGATAGACTGCAGAATCGGAGTCTCCACCTCGGTATAGCCGGCCTCATCCAGCACGCTGCGCATGGTACGGACAATGCGTGAGCGTTTCAGGAATGTCTCCTTCACACCATCGTTCACCACCAGGTCAACATAGCGCTGACGGTAACGCAGATCCGGATCATCGAACTTGTCGTATGCCACGCCGTCCTTGTACTTGACGATAGGAAGCGGACGAAGCGACTTGGCCAGCACCGTCAGCTTCTGTGCGTGAACGGTTATCTCGCCCATCTGGGTGCGGAACACGAAACCCTCGATGCCGATGAAGTCGCCGATGTCGAGCAGTTTCTTGAACACCTTGTTGTACATGACCTTCTCGGTATCAGCCTCGTCCGGGCAGATGTCATCGCGGGTCACATACACCTGGATACGTCCCTTCGAATCCTGAAGTTCGATGAACGAAGCCTTGCCCATGATACGGCGGCTCATCATTCTGCCGGCGATGCAGACCTTCCTGGGTTCTGCGGCATTCTCATCGAAATTCTCCTTTATCTCATCGGAGAAGGCATTTGTCGGATACATCGCGGCCGGATACGGGTCAATGCCCATCGCACGCAGTTCGTTCAGACTGTCTCTCCTGAATTTTTCCTGATCACTTAATTCCATATCTTCAAAAATTGCAAATTTTCATTCGAAACTGCAAATTTATATAATTTTGGTCTAAAGTTGAATTATATTTGCGCCGATATGAAGAGGATACTGTTTCTGTGCCACGGCAACATCTGCCGCTCGCCGATGGCTGAATTCGTTTTCAAGGAAATGATCAGGCAGCGCGGACTGGAGAATGAATACTATGTCGAGAGTGCCGCTGTCTCGACCGAAGAACTGGGCAACCCGCTATATCCGCCCGCCAGACGCTGCCTGACGGGGCATGACATACCATTCGATCTGAGGAGAACGGCCAGACAGGTCCGTGCCGGAGACTACGACCGCTTCGACATGATAATCTGTATGGATCACTCCAACCTCAACTGGCTGCGCAGAATCATCCCGTCAGACCCAGAAGGGAAAGTTTGCATAATGATGCCGATTGTCGGCAAGTCGCGCGATGTAGCAGATCCCTGGTACACCGGCGACTTCGAGGCCACCTACAGAGACATTGTCGAGGTGTGCACAGCAATGCTTGACAGAGACTTCCCGAGCATCACTTGAGCAGACGGACATCGAAGATGCGTGCCGCCATTCCGCCCTCTGCAGCGCGGAAGCCTATGCGGACGTATTCTTTTCCGGCAACCAGTTCCGCAGGAATCCTGTATTCCTTGCGTACTATCCTGTTCTCACGGCCTGTCGGGAATTCGGATTCGGTAATGAAGACTTTACCGTCAATGAGTATCTCCATGGAACGCGGCATACGGCTCTCCTCATTGTCCCAATAGCCCACACACAGAGTCAGGTCACTCTCCGAACCGGTAGCCAGTTCGTAGCTGAACGAACCGCCGCGACGGACTGTACGATATGGTTTGTTGTCCTGATTGCCACCCATTGAATTCTCCTGCTGCATACGGTGATCTACTTCGGGCTGTTGCTCGGCCGGTGTCACCTTATCTATTGTACGGCGGTCCAGAGCCAGCATTGCAGCCTCCTCGGCCTTGATTTTCTCCAACATTGAATTGTAGTCGGCCTTGCTGAGTGACAGGAAGTAGATTGCGTATCGGCTGTCATGCAGATTGAAGAAAGGCTCCAGTTCCAGTCCGCCGAACTTGCTGTCATCAAACAGGCCATCTACGGTGAAATGCAGGGGCTTGCCCGGTACAGGCTTCATGTTCTGCAACTTGGATTCAATCTCCTGCTTCGTGCCAATCATAATCGGGGTCTCGGCCAATGGCGTCAGCGGGCCGGATGCGATGTGAGCCCAGCGGCCGTCATTTGAAATCAGGCCGTCCAGATTATCCTGCGATGTACGTGCAGCCAGGACGATTGGTCCGCGCTTCACAGCAATATACTCCTCCTCATTCTGAAGCGGCTCAATTATCGTGCGCATCGGCAGGCTGATTTCTATCACATCTCCATTCTTCCACTTACGGTCAACAGTGACGTATGACGACGGCTCCGCACCGGCTGCATACTCCGTACCGTTCACCTTCACGCTGTATCCGCCGTCAGTCCACTCCGGACAGCGTACCATGACCTTGAACTTGCGGCTCTTCTTCAGGCTGACCATGATTCTGCTGCTCTCCTCGTACGGGAACTGCGTCTCTTGAGTGAATGTCGCTCCATTCTCCTTCCAGTCCAGCCTGGATGCCACGAAAAGATTCACATACAGTTCCTCCTTGCCATTGTGAGTATAGATGAACTCTCCGTACTTGCCGTGATTCTCCATACCGGTACCGACGCAGCACCACATGCCGCTGTTCGGCTGAGAATATACGCGGTAATGACCCGGACGCATAGATGTGAAATACACATATCCGCCGTGATCCGGATGCTGTGTGGAAAGAATGTGATTGTACATGGCGCGCTCATAGAAGTCCGCATAACGGGCCTCCTGGTCCATCTTGAACAGGAACTGCGTCAGTTTGAGCATATTGTTCGTATTGCAGGACTCAGGTCCCTCGCGATGCTCCACATAGCTTTTGTAGTCTGCCGCTGCCGGGAAATGCTCGCTGCGGCTGTTACCTCCGATTACGACGGAGCGGTGATTGGCCACTCTGTCCCAGAAGAAGCCGGCCGCCTCCTTGAAAGTGTCATCACCGTCCAGATCCGCGATTCTGGCATATCCCACAACCTTCGGCACCTGGGTATTGGCGTGCTTGTTGTCCAGATTGTCCACGCCCTCGGCCATGCTGTCCAGTATAAGATGGTGTGCGAAACGCTTTGCGGCAGTCATGTACTTTCTGTCACCGGTGATGGCAAATGCATCCGCCAGCACCTCGTCCATACCTCCGAACTCCTGCGAAACCATCTGGTCCATCTGCTCGTCGGTCAGGTCCTTCGTAATGTCAAGAGCCCAGTCACAGAACTTCAGGAACATGTCCTTAGCCTCGTCAACACC
>JAKSIW010000083.1 GCA_024398555.1 Bacteroidaceae bacterium
CTGCTGCTCAGTCCTGTCATTGTAAGTGAGACGCGCAGGTATCTGTGGAATGACCGGCTGGATGACAGCAGCGACGAAGAACCGCCATCCATTCAGTGAAACGAACATCAGGTCGGGTGAAAAATATTGGGAAGGACATACGTGAGAGGGACGCGATTGATTTCGCATCGGAGGATATTGGAAGCCTGTTCCGCAGAATGTTCCTGCCGACGCTACTGGGAATGGTTTCGATGGTGGCGCTCAATCTGGCTGACGGGGCATTCGTCGGGCATGGGGCCGGTACGGAGGCGCTGGCGGCTGTCAATATCGCGGCTCCCATCTTCGATCTGATGATAGGGATGGGCATAATGTTCGGCATCGGCTGCTCGGTGATTTCCAGCATACATCTGTCTAAGGGCAATGTGAAGGCGGCACGCATCAATGCCACCCAGTCGCTCATCGGCAGTTTCCTGGCCACAGGTATAATAGGAGTGCTGATACTGACCAATCTGGCGGGGACATGCCGGCTGTTCGGCAGCAATGAGGCTCTGATACCGCTGGCAAGCAGTTATCTGCGCTGGGTGGCGATGGCACTGCCGTTCTGTATCTTGGGCAATGTGGGCTCGTTTGTGGTGAGGCTGGACGGCAGTCCCAAGTATGCTATGGCCTGCACGCTGTCGGCATCTGTCATGAATATATTTCTGGACTGGCTGTTCGTGTTTCCCTTGAAGATGGGGCTTGAGGGCGCTGCCATTGCTACTTCCATCAGTTTCACGCTGTCGGCGATGGCTGTCATCTACTATCTTGTGTTCCTGTCGCGCACGCTGCATTTCTACAGGCTGCGAATGACAGTGAAGAGCCTGATGCTTACAGGCAGAAATCTGTGGTATCAGATTAAGGCCGGGTTCTCGGCGATGCTGGGACAGGTGGCCATATCGTTTACCGTCATTGTGGGCAATTATGTGTTCATCAGATATCTGGGAGAGGACGGAGTGGCCGCTTACGGCGTGGTATGCTACATACTTCCCATCGTGTTCATGATAGCCTCGGCCATAGTCCAGTCCATTCAGCCCATACTGAGTTTTGCATACGGGGCCGGTGATGTGGAGCGTATGCGTCAGGCGAGGAACATTGCGGTGCGCGGCGGCGTGATAGGCGGCATACTGTCATCGCTGGTGCTGATTCTGTGCTCACGCTGGGTGACACTGATATTCATTCCTTCCGGTGAAGCTGCGTATGACCTTTGTACTGGAGGTCTGAAATACTTCGGCATAGCCGGTCTGTTCGTCTCGGTCAATCTCGTGATGGTCGGGTATCTGCAGAGCGTGAAACGGTCGGGAATGGCTACGCTCTATTCGTCACTGAGGGGATTCCTGCTGCTTCTTCTCTGCTTCATCCTGCTTCCGATAATCTTAGGAAATACGGGAATATGGCTGGCAATACCTGTGTCGGAGGCTCTGACGCTGGCGATTATGTCCGTCGTGCTCCTTGTCAGCGGTGGCAGATGCTGCGGAAGTCGCAGAACTCGCAGGTCTTGACATCGTCGGTCTGTGAGAACGGAACTGTGGGGTCGAAGATTCCGGCTATGGTCTCCTGAAGTCTTTTCCTGTATTCATCCAGATACTTTCCGGCGAAATCAGTGACGGCCTCTCCACCCATCTTCATGTAGATGTCATCCTCTGTCGGATTGGCAGACTGACGGATGTAGAGCAGGACAGGGGCAAGTCTGCGCTCGCGGAATTCCGGCTGGCTGTGGACTATGGTCGCGTAGTAGAATGTCTGCAGAGCGTATTTCCGTCTGGCTTTGCCGCCTTCGAACAGGTCATCCATATTCTTCGGACTTTCCTCCACGTGGCCGGTCTTGTAGTCGGCGATTCGGTAGATGCCTCCCTTGCAGTCCATACGGTCAATGCGTCCGCTGATGCGGATTTTGATTTCATCTCCGTGCGTGTCGGCTGACGGAATGGTGATGTAATCCTCGTAGTCCTTAGCTTCGCTGCCCAGGTAGCGGAATGGCGCATACACCTTGTCGTAGCGCAGCATCTGCTTCAGATAGCTGTGGATGACATTGAAGTTGACAGTCTGAACGCCGTTATAGCTGCCCGGATCGACCTCCGTGCCGTTGAACAGCTCCCTGCGGAATGCCTCGCGGACGAAACTGCGTGTCTTTGCCGTGTCTGCTATCATCCTGTCCAGCATCTCTGCTGTGACTGTTCCGTCGCTGCTGCCTGCGGCGAGTTCATTGTATGCCAGTTCGGCGCTCAGATGGAACAGGGTTCCGAACAGGCTGGCGTCGATTTCAGACGGGTCATTGTCCTTGGCTCTGATACCTGCCAGGTACTTCAGGTAGTATCTCAGACCGCAGTCGAGGTAGCAGTTGATGGCGGACGGGGATATGTATCTGCTTCTGTCATTGATGTCGTACATTTCAGCCAGACGTTTCATCACTTCACCGTCTTTGACTGCGCTGATGGCAGAAACTCCGGACGTGGCTGAATGCTCCGGTTCGAGAGATATTCTGCGCACTGGTCTGCCACTGACGATGAGCTGCAGCAGGTAGCGTGAAATCTGCCCCTTGCCAATGCCTGTGGCATCGGTGTTGCCGTTATATACCATCGTGACATTTTCAGCCCTTTCCAGCAGATGATGGAAGTTGTATGATGATACGGCGCTTTTCTCCAGCATCGTGGTGAGTCCGAATGCATTACGGATGCTGAATGGTATGAAAGACGCTTCACCGGCACCTGAAGGCAGCGTTCCTTCGGCGGCGGAGAGCAGAAGAATGTTTCTGAAGTCCAGGTTGCGCGTCTCCAGAAGTCCCATCACCTGCATTCCCACGACCGGCTCTCCGTGGAACGGAACCGATGTGGAGGTGATGACCTTGCGGAGCAGTCTGCACAGCATCTCGGTGCTGATGTCCAGCGAACCGTCCTCGATGAGGGTGCGGAAGCGGCTGGCCTGCGTGTATATTCGGTATAGTCCTTCGCTGTAGAGCGGCTGGAAAACCGTATTGTCTGCTTCCGACTGGAATGTGGGAGCCAGACGGCGCAGCACTGCCAGAAGCTTGTCTATCAGTTGGAGATTGCCTTCACAGGGCGTGAACACCTCCCGCAGGGCGTCATCAGTCTCTATTGAGCTGATGTCCGGGTAGTACTGACGCGTCTTCTTCAGCTCCTGATAGATGGTGGAGGCATTTGGCGAAATCCTTTCCGTGAGGGGATTGCACAGTACTCTGCCGACATGTGCGATGGTAAGCTTTCCGCTGTTCTTCAGGGTGAGGCGCTGGATATCCAGAATGGCCGTGACGAATCCGCAGAGCGGGATGGAGCTGAGCGGGAATCCCATCGTGATATTGACGCTTCCGGCCTTGTCCGACGGAATGGAGTGCAGGACCGGTTGCAGCAGGTTGCTGTCACACAGGACTATGGCTGTGTCCTTGTCCGGTTTGCCGGGAAGTGAGTCCAGCCATTTCGGGATATAGCGTGCCTGAGCGTTGTCCGAGGATGCTTCGACAATGGCCAGTGTCTTGTCTGTCCGCAGATTGTTGAAATGCTCTTTCGAAATCATGTTCGGAAATTCCTTCATGTTTTCGCGCAGGAACAACCCGGCTTCCAGTGTCTTGTCCTCAATGTAACTCTCATCGTAGTCCCAGTAGAAGAGCGCTTTGCCGCATTCCCTGATTTTGCGGAAGAGGGTCTTTTCTGCCTTGTCCAGACTGTTGAAGCCGACGAATGCGTAAATCCTGTCATCCAGCTGTCCGGCATCGAAGTTTTCTGCCACCTCGCGCTGCAGCATTCCCTCGTAGGCGATGCCCGCATCGCGCAGGGTCCGGCGAAGTCTGTCGTAGATGGGGCCGAGGGCATTCCATATCTGCATGTATTTACGCTTGAACTGTGTCGTGTCTCCGGAGAATCCGTCGAAGAAGCTCTTCAGTATTGCGGTCTGCTCTTCGCTCAGGAAAGGTTTGCCCTCCAGTTCCCTGTGGTTCTGCAGACAGGCGAACAGTCCTGCGGCATCCGCCATGTTACGGTCTATGTCGTCGAAGTCCCTTATCATCAGCTCGCCCCAGCTCCAGAACGAGTCCGGAGTCTCGGTGCTGTGCATCTCATCCCTGTAGATGTTGTAGAGCACTGACACCAGCCTGTACGGGTCTGCTGTCTCAAGGTCGGTCAGAGACTGGAAAAGTTCGTCGATGGTCATGTATGACGGTGACCATATCGGCTTGTCTGATAGACGGGACAGATATTCGTCAAAGAAAAGTCTGGCCCGGCGGTTGGGCAGTACCACAGTGACATTGGACAGGCCCGACACGGAATCGGAACATCTGTCCAGCAGATCCTTTGCTACAAGTTCCAGAAAATGCTCCATATCAACAGATTATTGTCTTACCGGAATAGACGTACCAGACGTATCCCCTGATGTTGTTGAATCCCATTCTGCCGAGCAGCTCCATGTACTCCTGTACCTGATGCATGTGCTCTTCGTTCTCGCGACCGAATTTGAAGTCCACCACGATGGTCTCGCTGCCGTCGGTCATTACCCGGTCCGGGCGACGTGTCCCGACCCTGTCTCCATTTCTGAACAGCACTGATGCCTCGTTGAAGAGAGTCCAGTGGCCGTCGAACCACCGTTTGGGCAATGGTGCTGCTATGGCTTTGTGCAGCAGTCTGCTTATTGATGCGGCTTTCTCACGGCTTTCCATCAGTCCTTGGGCCAGCATTCGCCCGACCTCCCTGTCAATGTCGGATTCGCAGGCGATGCCTGAAAGAAGCTGATGCAGCAGTTTGCCGTTCTCGATGTATGTGTCCTGTGTGGAATACTCATACTCCGCATCGTTCTTCACGGAATGTACAAACTTCTGGGAGTCTCCTGACTGCTTGAAACTGGCTCTGATACCGAATGACAGCATCTGCACGGATTCGACGGACGGAACTTCATCGAAAGGGTTGCCGGAAAACTCCTGCGATTTTTTCTCTGGGAGCGTGATTTCTCCGTAGTCGGCCTCCAGAACACCATCGTCGGTGATGTGACTGACGAACCTGTCCGTTGTGATGCAGCATGATATGACATCGCTTATATTCTGCGGTCTGGTCGCTGTCTTGCCGGGGGTGACAGTACTGAGCATCACCAGATTGAGTTTCGGACGCGTCATTGCCACATACAGCAGGTTGAGATTATCTACCAGCTGTCTGCCGGTTTCCTCGCGATAGTCGGCTGAGAAGACTGAATTGCCGAGCGAAGAGGCGTATTCGATCGGAAGCAGAGCCATTCCGTTGTACGGGGCTTCCGCCGCTTCGCACCAGAGATTTCCGCCGCTGCGCGTCAGAGGCCAGTCGCAGTATGGCAGAATGACCGTATTGAACTCCAGGCCCTTTGATTTGTGTATTGTCATCAGACTGATACTGTCCGCATTTTCCGCCGGAATGGCATTCTCATGCAGACGCTCGTCCCATGCCTGAATGAAGTCGGAAATGTCGGGCGACACCCTGGATGAGTATTCCTTCACCGTGTCGAGGAATGACAGCACGTATGCGTCCTGACTGCAACTGCCTCCCAGTCCGAATGCACGGAACAGGTATTCCGTAAGTTCGTACATTGGAATGTTCCGCAGCGTCTCCCTCCTGCTGCCTATGCTGTCCGGCAATAGTGACAGTGGGTCTGAGGTCATTATCGTGTGAAGACCGGACTCTTCGTGCAGTACTTCATTCTTCCATTCGTAAAGCAATGCGGCGAGTGCCACCTGGTCGCTGTCATCGGCCAGCCACTTCAGAACATTGACGAGAATCCTGACGGATGTGGACGAATCCAGCTGGAATGCTTCGCCGGATACCATCCTGTATTCCGGCCTGTTAGCTGCAAACCAGGCTGCGACCTTGCCGATCTCCTTCTTGCCACGGAAGAGCATCGTGATGTCCCCCTGCCTGACACCGGCATTTGTCAGACGGTCCAGTTCATCGGCTATCATTTCCATCCTCAGCTCTTCCTTGTCTGTGCCGGATGGAGATTCGCGCAGCAGCCGTACCCTGACACTGCCTCCCGGTGTGAGTGGAGACCCGTTCCTGTGCAGTGGAATTTCCTGTATCACATCACCGTATGCTCTACCCAGAGTAGCGTGACTCTCTCCGAACATATCCCTGTAGATGCCGCTCACACATTCGGCGGCAAGCGGGAACAGCCTGTTGTTGAAGTCAATTACATTGGCGCTGCTCCTGCGGTTCGTGACGAGCGGAACGGTTTCCGGATGGTATGTGGCGAATTTCTGTTCTATTTCGCTGTTCAGAATGTTCCAGTCGCTGTTGCGCCACCGGTAGATGGACTGCTTCACGTCTCCCACCACCAGACAGTCCTCGTTCTGCGAAAGACATTCGTGAATGAGCAGCCCGAGATTGTTCCACTGCATCCTCGACGTGTCCTGAAACTCGTCAATCATCAGATGTCTTATGAAGCTGCCCGTCTTTTCAAATACGAACGAAGTGTCATTTTCCGTCAGCTCGCTCAGCAGGTGGGCGGTATCTGCAAGTACGAATGTATCTTCTTCGTTGTCAATGCGGTTTATTTCGCGTCTTACCGCCATCAGAAGAGCCAGCTCATTCAGATGGGAGAGGGCGGCCTTCGTCGAGTTGATGGTGTAATCATATTCCTGCCATATCTCCTGCGCCTTCCTGAAGAGCGGAGCTGTTATATCAGCTGCAAATGATTCCAGTCCGGGGTCATCCTTCAACTGACCCTTTTTGAAGATCGATGCCGGCTCATCAATGGACTTCTGCAGAGTCTTTCCGGGTTTTGCGGTCAGAAATACGCCGTCAGCGATGGATACAATCAGTTTGCCGGCGTTGCTGTTTATCGAATCCACACTGATGCCCCTTCCGTTCAATGCAGACGTGAGGTCTGTCCCGCATCTGCGCATGTCATCCGTCAGCCTCTCAATGGATCCGTCGCGCTTTTCCTTGAGAAGTGCGGAGTATTCTCTGATTGTATCCGGCTTGTCCAATGCCTTTTCCAGCCCGCCGCTCTTCAGCATGAAGTCCTCGTTGAACAGCTGTTCGGAGAACTCCTTGAGGCTTTTGTCGATGTGCCATCCCTTGTCATTGTCAATGTTGTCCTGAATGAACGTCATGACGTGGCGCAGTTCGTCCGATTTCTGGCTGATGTCCGTCAGAAGGGCATCCACGGCATTGCCTATGACCTTCTTTACATCCAGTTCGATACTGAGGTTGCTGCCCAGCTGCAGCTCCCGTGCCACTCCGCGCAGTATGGACTGCAGGAAGCTGTCTATGGTCTCCACACGGAAATGCCCGTAGTCCTGCAGTATCAGCGACAGTGCTCTGCCAGCATTCTCGCGAATCTGAGAGTCGGACACGCTCTGCGGCACCAGCTTGCGCACGGTCGAAAAGTAAGATTCCGATGCTGACAGTCCGCGGCTGATGCCGTAGAGTTGCGACATGATACGCTGCTTCATCTCTGCCGTTGCCTTGTTTGTGAACGTCACAGCCAATATGCTCCGGTATGCCTGCGGATTCCTCGCTAAAAATGATATGTACCTGACAGCCAGCATGAAAGTCTTGCCGGATCCTGCCGATGCCTTGTATAGTGTCAGTTTAGAGTGTTCTTCCATTCAGAAACTTTTTCAGATAAAACCGTAATGGTGCTTTACTTTCTTACCAACTTATTTCTTTTTACGCTTGCTTAGTTGTAAAAATAGAGATTGTGAAGAACTTATCAAAATATTTTTTTGCACATTCTGCTCCGATATTTCCGTTTCAAACAAGTTTCAAACAAGGAGCGTCCCCATTTGACGTTTGTTCAATTATTGTATAACTTTGCCACCATTATTAATATACCGCTGCAGTGGCGGATTGTTTCATACAATTATGGGATATTTGAATTCTGAAGAGAAGAAAAAGGTCACGACTCAGCGACTCAGAGAGATGAAACAGCGTGGGGAGAAAATCTCAATGCTCACGTCATACGATTATACAATGGCCAAGATCGTGGACGGTGCCGGCATTGACATCATCCTCGTGGGTGATTCCGCTTCCAATGTGATGGCGGGCAATGTAACTACACTTCCCATCACCCTGGACCAGATGATCTATCATGCGAAGTCGGTGGTTCGCGGTGTGAACCGCGCACTTGTAGTTGTGGACATGCCGTTCGGTACTTATCAGATCAGCGATACGGAAGCTGTGGCAAATGCCATCAGAATAATGAAGGTGTCACATGCCGATGCCCTGAAACTGGAGGGCGGTGTGGAAATACTGCCGTCAGTACGCCGCATTCTCGATGCCGGAATACCGGTGATGGGACATTTAGGACTTACTCCTCAGTCAATCAATAAATTCGGAACATACGCCGTCCGCGCCAAGGAAGAGGCTGAGGCTGAAAAGCTGGTGGCTGATGCACATGCACTGGAGGATGCAGGATGTTTCTCTCTGGTTCTGGAGAAGATTCCAGCCAAACTGGCCGAGAGGGTAGCGAAAGAGGTGTCCATACCTGTGATAGGTATCGGTGCCGGTGGCGGAGTGGACGGTCAGGTGCTGGTCGTGGCTGATATGCTGGGCATGAACACTGACTTCAGCCCGAGGTTCCTGCGCCGATATGCTAACCTGTTCGAGGTGATTACGCAGGCGGTGGGGCATTATGTGGAGGATGTGAAGAGCGGGGACTTCCCGAATGAGAAGGAACAGTACTGACGCCTCGCGTCAGTACTGTTCCTTCGGAACGACCTCCTTTTAGTTCGC
>JAKSIW010000084.1 GCA_024398555.1 Bacteroidaceae bacterium
GTGAGGCTTGGAAAGTGGCTATCGGCCTGCAGCAGGTGGATAGATTACAGACTTCGGAATATCTGCTTGATACGGCTCGAAAACATATTGAGGGTGACATTACCATCGAAGAAGCAAAAGAGCTGATTGACTCTTATTACAAATCGGCTGATGGCCGAAAGTTTGTTGAGAATGACAGAACTGAGGAAGCGGACAAGGTCTCGGCACGTATCACGGAGATTCTGGCGGAGAAGACGTTTTCGTTTACTCCTGCCCAGTTGACTTCCATTCACCGAAGGTTGTTCGATGGTATCTACAAACTGGCAGGTCGCTTCCGCGACTACAACATCACCAAGAATGAATGGGTTCTGGGTGGCAAGACGGTTTATTATGCAAGTGCCGATACGATTAGTGACACGCTTGACTACGATATGGGACAGGAACGTAAGTTCAGC
Source organism: Bacteroidaceae bacterium (assembly GCA_024398555.1). Taxonomy (GTDB): domain Bacteria; phylum Bacteroidota; class Bacteroidia; order Bacteroidales; family Bacteroidaceae; genus Colenecus. Next base: position 435 of record JAKSIW010000084.1, read on the forward strand.
TATGAAGGTATAAATCTTGACGAAGCCATCAGCCACCTTACACGCTTCTGCGCTAACCTGTGGCAGGTGCATGCTTTCTGTGAGGGCAATACTCGCACTACGGCTGTATTCATGATAAAATACCTGCGTTCACTGGGCTTCAATGTGGTGAACGATGTGTTTGCCGAGAACTCCTGGTATTTCCGCAACGCTCTGGTTCGTGCCAACTATAGCGACTTGACGAAAGGCATAACCGAAACGACTATCTATCTGGAGCGATTCTTCCGCAGTATGCTCTTGGGAGAACAGCATGATTTGAGAAACAGAATTATGCATGTGGATTGGGGTAAAGTAGAAGAAAGTGCCGTTCAAAGTGCAGAACCTGAGATTCAAAGTGCAAATGCGGTCAAGGGATTGTCTCCAAAGTGCAAAAATTGCACTTTGGAAGAAGTTGCCGTATTGCGCATAGTGCAACAGAATCCGACAGCTACCCAAAAGGTGATTGCAAGAGAGATTGGTAAATCAGAAAGAACAGTCAAGACAATTACCGTTAACCTGCAGGAGAAAGGTATTCTGCAAAGAGTGAACGGCAAGCGTAATGGTCGTTGGGAAATAGCCGGCGAATGAGTATTTTTCTGAAAATCCCGACCATTTTGTATCATCTTCAAGGATTTCCAGAGTTCCTTATAAATCCCTGTGCCTACACGGATGAATTTGTAAGATGTCTGGAACAGAACATACGTGAGCAACCCGACTTGTGGATGCTTTGGGCTGACAGTATTGCTGTCAATAATAATTGTTACGTATCTCCTTGGCGATGTAACGGCCCATCAGGCTCTGACCTTCCCCTGCAGGGTGCAGGCCGTCACGGAGGTAGCGCTCGCCGTGGCCATTCTCCATCTTCTCTGTGATGCCGCACTCACCATAGCAGTCAATCATCTGAACCGACAGCGACTGGCAGATGGTTCGCAGAATCTCGATCTTCTCCCGGTTGAAGGTATTGTGGTCTGGGTTAGCGGTCTGTATTGGGGTGCAGACAAATACGCGACAGTTGGGATAGTGTTCGATGATGGTCTGGATGGCCCAGCGTGCACCGCCGGCCATGGTGGTAACATCAACCTCATCCAGACTCTTTCCCTTCAGTGCCTCCTCGGCAGAACCCAGATTGCCGTCGTTGGTTCCCATGGAGAAGACGAAGACATCGGGCTCGGGATACCTCCCCTCCTCAACCTCGGCAATGAACTGTTGTATGTGTACTTTCGAGGTGTTATTGTGGCGCATCTGCAACTCATGCGCGTCCTGGGTGGGCTGCCAACCGTCTGAGATACCGGCAAAGCCATCTGAACCATAGTCCTGCGTATCGGCATGGCAGGCCCATGTGGCCGAGCCGACGGCTACGTTGTGATGTGTGGCAAAGCCAAGTTGCCGGACTACGGTGGCCGACCACTGGTCGCCGGAGGTGATACTGTTGCCGTCGCAACCAAAATGCATCTTTGAAAAATCGGGGAAAAGCTGTGCCGATGCACTCATGGATAACAGGAGACAGAGTGCTGATACAAAGATATGCTTCATAATAACATGATTATTTCAAACAAACATTCTCTCGGAGATAGTCATCATTTCAGCCGGTCTGCAAGTTCAAGAATCAGCTGTTCGGTCTTCTCCCACCCCAGACAAGGGTCGGTGATGGATTTTCCATATACAGTCTCGCCATTCTTCTGTGACCCGTCTTCGATGTATGACTCAATCATCAGTCCCTTGACCATGGACCTTATGGCATCGTTGTGGTCCATACTGTGTATTATTTCCTTGGCGATACGACCCTGCTCAAGATATTTCTTTCCTGAATTGGAGTGATTGCAGTCAACGATGACACCGGGATTTACTATTCCGGGATTCTCGTTAAAGGTGTCTGACAGATGAATCAGGTCCTCGTAATGATAATTGGAATGGCTGGTGCCGTGGTTATCCACATATCCCCGGAGAATGGCGTGAGCGTACGGGTTTCCGGAGCTTTCCACTTCCCAGTTGCGGTATATGAACATATGCCCGCCTTGGGCAGCCTTTATGGAATTTATCATGACTGAGATGTCTCCTCCCGTGGGATTCTTCATTCCGACCGGAATGTCAAGTCCGCTTGCCACCAGACGGTGTTGCTGATTCTCCACGCTTCTGGCGCCAACGGCCACATACGACAGCAAGTCTGACAAGAACATGTGATTCTCAGGATAGAGCATCTCATCTGCGCAGGAGAAACCGGTTTCCATGATTGCCTTGAGATGAAGATGGCGTATGGCAAACAATCCCTTGAACATATCGGGAGATGCCAGTGGATTCGGCTGGTGAAGCATACCCTTGTAGCCTTCGCCCGTCGTTCTGGGCTTGTTGGTGTAGATTCTTGGAATGATGACAATCTTATCTGCAACCTTCTCCTGAACCTTGCGCAAGCGGCTGATATAGTCCAGAACGGCATCCTCACGGTCTGCCGAACACGGGCCGATAATCAGGAGGATTTTGTCTGTCTCTCCGCTCAGGACCTCTCTGATACGTCTGTCATTTTCTGCCTTTGCCACCCTACCTTCTTCAGGCAGAGGATACAGGTCCTTTATTTCCTGAGGGCTGAACAGCTCTCGATTGAATGTCATGTTCATATTCTGCAGTCTGTTATATCATTTCTTATCAAATTGTTCCCTTTTTCGTGACGAGTCCCTCATCACAGACTTGAGCGTCTCGGTATCCCCATTTTCAATGGCCTTCCTCAATGTCTCCATACTGCTGACAAACAGGTCTATCTGATGAATCAGGACATCGCGGTTGAGAAGGAAGAGTTCACTCCACATCGTCTCGTTTATTGCCGCTATTCTGGTGAGGTCTCTGAAGGAATCGCCCGAATACTTTGCCATCAGGGAGGTCTCGCGGCATGTCATCAGCGATACAGCCACACAATGGGTCAGCTGGCTGAGGAATCCTATCATCTCGTCATGCTCTTCCGGAGACAGTTCCGATATCTTGCCGAAGCCCATTCTCCGTCCCAGTTCCTTGCACTTTTCGATTGCCGGCAGCGTGTTGCAGGCAGTCGGAGTGACCAGATAGTTGGCGCCTTTGAATACCGAACTGTCGCTGTTGGCTACTCCCGACCGCTCACGCCCCGCCATAGGGTGAGCGCTGATGAATTCCAGGTCGGGTCTGAGGATACGCTGCACCTCATACACAACCGGCACCTTCACGCCGGAGACGTCGGTAATCAGTGTGCCGGGGGCGATAAGGTCCTGATGGGCCTTTATCCACCCAACGAAAGCGTTCGGATACAGGCAGAACACTATCAGTCTGTATTTGGAGATGAACTCCTTATCCAACTGGACAGTACCTTCGGCTATGATGCCTTTGGCAAGCGCATAACCGATTAATTCCCTGTTCACGTCAATGGCACCGACCTGGAAGCCTGCGTTGGTAAGGGCTTCGGCATAACTGCCTCCGATGAGTCCCAGACCGACAATCAATATCTTATCTTCAATCATATTCCGCACCAAGTTTTGCCAATACTTCAAAATAATCCGGGAAGCTCTTTCTGACGGCATCTGCGCCATCGATCGAACCGGAAAAGACGGTAAGAAGCGGTACCAGCGCCATGACCAGGCGGTGATCGTTGTGGCCGGACAATGTTCTTGATGGAGCATGTAGCCGTGGAGCGGAAATCTCCACCTCATTCTCAAACACCTGCGCCTCCACGCCGAACGCCTCAAGTTCCGAAATCATATCCCGTACGCGGTCGCTCTCCTTGATGGCCAGTCTTCCGGTTCCTTTGATGCATCCCTTCCCCTTCAAGGCGGCAAGAGTGAAGAGTACGGGGCCGAGGTCTATGTTTTCGGAAATGTCAACCTGTCCCTCATTCACGAGTTGTGACATCAGTTCACGGCAGATACGGTCACCTTGCGCCGAGCCGTTCCTCAGTCCGGATATACAGACTCTGTTTCCGTCAATGAAATTGTAGATCTCAAGATAGGCGGCATTAGTCCAATCCCCCTCTACCGATGCGGTTGGGGACAAGCAGTAATGCTGTCCTCCCGGAACAAGAAGCTGGCGCTCATTCTGCCACTTCAACTGTATTCCGGCCAGACTGAGTACGTCTTCCGTTATAGCCAGATAACCCCTGCTGACCGGTTCGTTCTCCAGCAAAATACGGCTGTCTCCAGTACACAATGGCAAGGCCATCATCAGACCGGTCAGATACTGGCTGCTGGAAGAGGCATCCAGAATGAAGTCTCCTGAGTCCAGATGTCCGGACATGAGGATTCCATCGGCGACATATCGGAAATTGACATTGGCAAGCGTCTTGACGTAAGGTGCTATTCCACGTTCCAACAGACGATCGCTGCCGGTAATCAGGAATTCAGTTCCCTTACCGGCCAAAGCCAGCGCCAAAGGGATGATGAAGCGCATAGTGGAACCGCTCTCACGGCAAGGAAGAACAATCCGGCAATCGGACTGCATATCCTGATGACGGCTGAATTCCGCACATTTGCCATCATATCTGATTTCGAATCCAAGAGCATGCAGACAGTCAATTGTGGCAAGGATATCCTCCGACGGAGCCAGGGAATCCACGCGCCCGCCGCTCAGGGCTGCAGCTATCAGCAACCGATGGGCGTAACTTTTGGATGGCGGAGCCTGGACCGGACCGGCCACTCTGCTTTTGCAAAACGTAAGTTTCATCGGTTCAAGCTATTGCAAAGAATATCAATCGCTTCCAGATAGCCATCTATACCTTTGCCGGACACCGTGGCGATGCAGGATTCCCGGATATAGCTTATCTGGCGGAAAGCTTCGCGGGATGATACGTCAGAGATATGCACCTCGACCGTGGGGATGCGTGTTGCCTTCAGAGCATCAGCAATAGCTATGCTGGTGTGGGTATATGCGCCGGGGTTGAACACCAGCCCATCCACTTTGTCAAAGAAAGCACGTTGGATCATATCCACAAGGTCCCCTTCATGGTTGGACTGCAAAATCTGGCAGCCTATGCCTTTTTCTGCTGCATGAGCATTTACGCGACGGCAGAGTTCGTCATAATTCTCCGAACCATAGATGGCAGGTTCCCGTATTCCCAATAAATTGATATTCGGGCCATTCAGTACAAGTATATTCATATTAGCCGTTTCTTTGAGACATTTTACCTTTCATTATCAGTTGCTTCAACTCTTCCTGTGTCATATCACGAAACTCAAAACTTCCGATTTTGCTCACCCATACGGCAGTCACATGAGAAGACTTGGCCTTCTTGTCATGACCGACAAACTCACTTAGACAGACAGGATCAAAGTCGTCAGATAGAGGAAGGCCATACTTCTCAAGAGCCGTCCCAATCTGCTGTCTCGCTCTGCCGTCAGACATATACATCATGCCTACGGCTACACATTCCCCGTGATACATGGCGCCTCCTGCCGCCGATTCTATGGCATGCCCGATGGTGTGGCCGAAATTCAGGACTTTGCGCAGGCCCTTCTCATACGGGTCACTCTGTACCACATTCAGCTTGATGCTCAAGGCATCGGATATCATTCTGCAGAGTTCCGTCCTGTCTCCATCCCAGGAGCAGATTCTATCAAGAAGGTTCTCATCGGAAGTAGCAGCCATCTTTATCATTTCCGCCATACCCTCAGCAAATACTCTGGGTGGCAATGTGTCAAGACACTCCGGATCCACAATGACCTTGGAAGGATTGTGGAACGCGCCGACAATGTTCTTCACGCCATGGAAATTGATGGCGGTCTTGCCTCCGATGGATGAATCCACCTGCGAAAGAAGGGTTGTGGGTACGCTGTAGTACCTTATTCCCCGCATGTAACAGGAGGCGGCAAAACCGCACAGGTCACCTACCATTCCCCCTCCCACAGCCACAAGCGCATCATCGCGGGTAAACCGGTGTTCAACCAAAAAGGATAAGATGGTTTCCAAACCGCCCGGACTCTTGGTCTGTTCTCCTGCCTTCACAGTCAGGATCCGGCTTCCTGCAAAGGCACCGGCCACTTTCTGCGCATACCAGGACGGTACGCCATCGTCGGTTACAACAAGCACCTTTCTACCTGAGAGGTCAACCAACTCACCGATTCTGTCTATCGAGCCGGCTTCAACTACGATATCGTAGCACTTTCCACTTTCCGGATTGCATTTGAGTATCATATTTCCTGATGTCTGTAAGATCCCACAAGGCGCAGATTGTCACATACGGTCTTCATCTGAAAGAGCAGTTCCTTTCCATTGTCTCCATTCACGTCACCCTCCAGTTCCACAAAGAAGAATTGGCTCCCGTCCGGTTCATACGAGGGACGGCTGTGGATATAGCTCATGTTGTATCCGTGCGCACCTATAATGTTCAATGCCTTAGCCAGTGCTCCTGCCTCGTTTCGGACTGCAAATACAAGTATGAAACGTGTGTGGTGTCCCGGAGTCTTAAGATTATTCATGGAACGCGAGAACACCGCAAAGCGGGTCTGAATGTGAGGTGATGGACTCATGTCCAGAATAGAGTTGATGTATAGGTCACCATGATATGCGAGGTCAAGCACTGTCCCCACATCTCCTGCGAGACTGTTCTCTATCGGCAGTATTGCCACATCGACATCCCCATTGACACAGGCAGAGTATGTTCCGGCAAAATCGGTGAAAGACATGGTCTCCGCCTCCGGGAATGCCTTTTGGGCGGTGATGTGTGCGAAACCGCCGGGAGCTCCGCAATATGCTATTTTCATCCCCTTGAAAAGACGCCTCTGGTAGTCCTTGGAAAGACTCATCAGATTCTTCTGGAAAAGGACGTAAAACTCCCGCTTTTCAGAATCCTCTATCAGTTCGCCGGCATTTTCCATCTTGGCCCGCTCACGTGTATCGTCGATGATGCAGAGGCCGCTCCTCATCTTGTACTCTGCCACTTCACGACTCTGTTGCATACGCTGCTCAAACAGCTCCGCCATCTGTCTGTCTATTTCATTGATGGCCTTGCGAGCCTTGTCCAGTTCATTATCCTGTACCATGTCCTATATTATAAAACGAGGCTGCCCAACCAGGACAGCCTCTGATATATTTCGTATTCCCATTATAAGTCACACACGAATTCAAGACCGTCCATTTTCAAAACAGCGGTAATAATAAAAGTAATAATAGCGTGCGTAACTCATCATTTCATAATCAATACCGCAAAACTATACGTATTTCTCCAAACATCCTAATATTTTGCATTCAATTTACTAAGAATCTGTTTTGAAATGTTCGATTAAAAATTTTATGAAAGATTTTCGAGATGAAAATTTGGTTATTTGAAGGAGCAATGGGGATTCCATTGTGACTGAAAAGAAACGGATTTTCAGCCGGAAAGGTTTTATAAAAGATTAATTGGAATATTTCAAAACAGATTCTAAGCAAGCGTAAAAAAGAAACCTACTTTACATTAAATCTGCGTACCTTGCAGTTCTTCCAGACAAGATCAACGGTCTGGCCTGTGCGGGTACGGACACCGCGGATGTAACCGTCCGGCCAGTTCACGCAATATCGGGATGTATCTTATAATCGCAAGTCCTGCATCCAGCCGCATTTTCAGGGGTCAGAGGAACTTGCCGCGGTTCTGTAGGCCAAGGAGGCCCGACATAAGGAAGACGATACCGGCCACGATCATGGTGATGCGGTTTTTGAGCAATATGACGCTCCAGATAGCCGCATTGATGTTCTCCGGCTCCTCGTATGGGTTGATGGTAACATCCCAGGCCTTGTTCTGGACGAAGGGCATATTAGACAGGATGAGCGCCAGTATGACCGTAAGCACAGACAGCACCGCGGCTGCGTTACCGTTGCGGATTAGCGTGGAGTACATGAAGGCCAAGTTGCCGAACAGCATGACAGGAATCATGAGCTGAGCCGCCATCAGGAACGGTGACACCGGGTACAGGAGTATTCTGGCCAGAAAGGCATATACCACCAGAATCAGGAAGACCTCCACGTAGATCATGAACAGCCTGAACAGCCATACTTTATAGATATAGTTGGGTATGCTGAAAAGCAGTTCCAATA
>JAKSIW010000085.1 GCA_024398555.1 Bacteroidaceae bacterium
TGTTGCCGGCGATACCAAGCTCATGCTCTGTTACAAACTGAAGACCCTGCTCTTCCTCAACCTTTTTGAACTTACTTCCCGGTACCTTGCACATTGGGCACTTCTCTGGTGCGGTGTCACCCTCGTGAACATATCCGCAGACTGGGCAAATCCATTTAGCCATAATTATATTCCTTTAAAATGTTATTAATGTAAAGTTCCTATTGCAAAGGTAATAATATTTGACAGAACAGAACTATAAAAACCGGCACCTTGATTGTAAGTTTGTTTTTGCATCTGTTGCGGCGGCAGGATTCAAAGGTTTTGAATCTTCAGCGTCAGCATGTTCTGGCAGAAGATGTATTTGTAATTGATATCCTCGCAGAATTCACTTGCGATGGTAAGTCCCAGACCTATTCTGGAATCGTTCGCCTGGACCGTTTCAACAGGATTGAAAGCCATTCCATCATCGTGAATGGAGATGCTTACGGTATTGCTGTTTACGCTTGCTGCCAGGTCAATGGAACTGGCGTGACCGTGACAGATGATGTTCTTGACAAACTCTTCGGTACATACGGCAGCGACATAGACAGTGTGGGAGTTTATGCCATTTGATGACAGGAATGAACGGAGTGAGGTGATGGCTTCACTGAGCGACCGGGTGGAGGCATCCAGAGTCATATCCAGAAGCCTGGCATCATCTTTCATTGGTATGAGCAGGAAGTGGCTCAGATTGCGATCCCTGTGTCGCAGAATCACCTCCCATACCAGTATTGCCAGAGCGGTTGTAGCCTGACCGACGAAGAAACCTATCCAATTTCCGCGAAGCAGAAAGAAGAAAATCATCGGCAGCAAGGTCTGCGCAATGGACAGCAGCAGGGCCAGTCCCTTTCTTTCGTAGAACTGGAATGCCGGAAGCAGATTGCACAGCAGCCCCTGAAATACAATGTTCAGGGAGAACAGAGGAACGGCCTTTCTGACCATCTCCAGTCCGCTGCCTTCATGCACACCGAGCAGGGTGCCTATCTGTGCGGGGAACAGCACGAGCAGCGCAGCGAAAACTACGAAACAGAGCCCCATAAAGGTATATCCGCGTTTCATAAGCATGAGCATTCCCCTGTTGTCATCCAGTCCTTTGAGAATGGAGCCGACAGGCTGTATGGTGCGGAGTGTGCCGGTAAGTATAATCATTGAGAAGGCTAACAGCTGTATGCATACTGCCAGCGCGATAAGTCCGTCATCACCCAGAAAACGGTTTGCCACATAGTTGTTGCCAATGTACTGAACGGACATCAGCACGGTCGAGAAGAACAGTGGCAGTCCGATGGAGAAAATCCTGCCGGTTTCAACTTCGCCCAGTTTGGTACGGCAGAGTCGCAGGCTTCCCTTTCTGCGGAAATGAGGCATCACCATAGCGATGCATACCAGATACATCACGCAGGTGGCGGAAGCGGCACCTGCTATGCCCCATGAACAATATTTGATGAAGATAACATCCAGGAATACGTTGCAGATGTTGCCCACGATAACGGCACGCGAAACGAGTTTCGGTTCACCATCTACAGTGACGAACTGCTGCAGGGTCAGCATCAGAAGCTGAGGCGCAGCGGAAAGCAGTGTGACGCGCATAAACCGGTCCGAAAGGGGACGCAGGGTTTCTGACTGACATAGAAAAGCGGAAATCCGGTCGAAGAACAGCATCCCGGCTGTCGAGAACAGCAGTCCGAGAAGAAGCGAGAGTCCCATGGAAAACGAGAACAGCTTGTTTGCGGTGCTACGGTCGCCACGTCCAATAGCCATTCCGGTCAGAATCGTGGAACTGGCCACATACAGACAGGTTGTTGCGAAGAATGCCTGAAGCAGAGGCTTGCTCAGATTGACAGCTGCCAGACCATCGGCTCCGACCATGTGGCCGACGATGATGGCATCCACGATATTCGCAATCTGAGTGGCAGCCACGGTCAGAATAGAGGCCCACAGATACTGATTGAAAGCCTTGTTTATGAGATTCGGTCTTCTTTCGGTCATTGTCCGGCGTTATTTCAGTGAGAAAGTCGGTGCCTTGGCTTCCGAACTGTAGAGCAGGTCGAAATCCAGTCCCAGACTGACAATCTCCTTCAGGAAGGCATTGAAATAGACATCTTCGCGCCAGTCCTGCATGAATACTATGTAGAACCATCCGTCGGCGGCCGTGACCTCCATCAGGATGCCTATGCCGATAGGCTCACCGGCTGGGAACAGAGCCTCAATATGCTTGTCGCAGGTTCCGAATGACTTCTTGCCCGAATAGCTGATGGCGAAAGTTGTCTGCCGGAAGAACGCTTCCATTCCCTGTGCCACGGCATTGAACTTGTCCTGAAGTGTAGGAAGAGAATTGATGGCTTCGCAGGCAGACTTTATTCCCGACACGGTACGGAGCAGAATGCTGGGGTCCGAAAGGTAGAGTATATCGCCGCGCATGGCAGTGTTCTGCATGTCAATCGGCATATTCCTCATGTCACGTTCATAGACGAGCGGAAGAGTCGTCACCATATTGTGATGGGATTTCTCTGCTCCCAGGACGTTGCGGTAGTCGCAGTACACCTGACTGATTATCGGGTCCTTTGAGTCCGGATGCAGCTTGTCGATGGCACGGCTCATAAGAATCGACAGAATGGTGTTCGGCGTTCCGTCAGTACTTTTGCAGAGCGACATCAGATGCTTTTCGTTGATGCGTATGTAGTGCATGTGCTGGTGTGAACGTACGACTAGACCCTGATCTTCCAGACGAAGGGCCTTTGCCGGAATTTCGGGCATAGGCAGCAGGTCGTCGGTCTCAGGCAGCGGCCTGGTGAACGGGTCGTAGTACTCGGCCGGATCTATCGGCGTGTCGGGCAGCCATACTCCTGGCATCTCCACTTCTTCATTATAACGCAGTTTGCAGTAGTAGTACAGAAGCGTATGGAGCACAGGACCGCGTCCGCGTCCGTCAAAGATGGCATGGACGTTATTGAAAAAGATATCCCTGCCGTAATATGTCAGCGCGAACAGATGATAGTTCGATTCCTGACCGCACAGGGTCATCGGCTTGTCGGATTCCTTGACTACCAGCGGCAGGTCATTGTCCGCCAGAGAATACCCCTTCTCATCGGCGACGATGCGCTTCTTCAGATAAGGATATCGTGTCATTGTGATATCGAGAGCCTTGCGCAGTGCTTCGCCATCGATATTTTCCTTCATTTTTACAATGTACCTGAAAGATTTGGATATGTTTTCGTTCAGGCAGTAGTAGTCGAGCGTGTCACAGAAAAAGCTTTGCATGATTGCGTATTTTAAAAGAGGTGTGAGAAATGTTTCCAGATAAGGTCAATGTATCTCTGGTCCATATTGGAGTTGCTGGTGAAAACGAGGACTGTTTCCTTTTCCGGATTCACGAATGCATAATTGCCTAACATGCCTTCCATACGGTAGGTACCAGACTTTCCCTGCCATACGTAGTAGCCGTAGCCCTGTGAATGGTCATTGGAGGGATCGTTCAGCACAGCAGGATCGGAAGACTTGGTGAATGCCTGTAACGGACTGGATTCGACAAGTTTTGATGTCATTGTGCCAACCCACTCAGCCGGGAGCAACTGTTTTCCGTTCCATTTTCCATGCTGAAGCAGAAGCTGTCCCAGTTTGGCAACGTCTTCAGTGCAGAGTGACATGCCCCAGCCTCCAACGCATATTCCTGCCGGACTTTTCTCCCATTCCATGTCGGTGATATGCAGCGGCTCCAACAGTCTCGGGGTTATGTAATCCATGACGCTTGTGCCGGATGTCTTCTCCAGAATTGCAGCCACTATGTACGAAGAGAAGAAATTGTAGTAGAACTTTGTGCCCGGCATAGCGGTCTGGTCGGATGCGAAGAATTCACTTATCCAGTCGAAGTCAGCATCTGAATCGGTTTTGAAGACGGAAAGAAGCTTGGGAGTTTCCTCAAGACCGCATGTCATGGTCAGAAGATGGCGTATTTTCATTGCGGAGAGTGTGTCTGAGACGTGTTCCGGCAGTTGTTCCGGAAAATAGTCTATCACCCTGTCCTCTACACTGAACAGTCCTTCCTCCACGGCAAATCCCACTGCCAGTGCAAGGACGGTCTTGCTTACGGAAAAAACGTCGTTTTTGCTATCGGGCATCTTTCCATCGAACCATTGCTCAAATACGACATTACCGTGCTCCACTGCCATGATACTGTACGGCTGCGCCCTGTCGGGGGCGGTGACGGATGTCGCCTCATTGTAAAAACTTTCTGCTGCTGCTGCCCATTCGGAAGATACTTCGCCACGTGGCAGACTCGTCAGGTCTGTAGTGTCTTTACATCCTGCGGTGAACAGAACCGTCAGGAACAGTATAACTGACATTACTCTTCTCATCGTTCGTTTTTCTGCTTGTCAAACAGACGGTCTGCCTCCAGATAGAGGAGTTCCGTCTCCATTATGTTGCGTATGCGGTTGCTGATAATCTTGCGGCCGGTTTCCGACATCATTCCATCGTGATGCTCGGCTATGTCATAGATGGTGAGCTGGTGGGGTGGAATGAACTTCTGAAGACCGCCGGCCAGTTCCCGCACGATGTGCGCGAAATATGTGCGCTGCGATGTCTGCAGGCCATCGGCTATCTTCGTCGCCTTGAAGTAGTGAACACGTCCAGTATATGGCCGGGGCTCAAATTCCGCCATGTTCCGGCCTACGCGGCGCGAGTTTTCTATGATTGTCTCTATCATGCCACGTTCGCGGAAATCGGCAAACAGCGGACTGTTCTCGTAATACTCTCTATTGACGTTTTCCACCTGGTTGGCAATGACCAGACGCTTGTCGTAGTCGCTGTTCATGATGTACGCATCGACGAGTATCAGACTGCCCATATCCTCGCCGGCCTCCTTCAGCTGACAGGCCATTTCGTAGGCAATCATGCCTCCGTAGCACCATCCGCCCAGATTGTACGGACCTTTCGGCTGCCGTTGCTTCAGTATCTCGATGTACTTGGCGGCAATGGCCGGAATTCCTTCGCGGATATCGTCAGGATGGTAGATGTTGTACTGCTCGATGACTGAGAATGAACAGCAGTCCCTGATGTCGTTCGCCAGTGCGTAGTAGGCTTCACTTCCGGTACTGCCGGTATGTATGAACACGAGAGGTGCCTTGTCTTCGTGCGATGAATAGACATAGTCCAAAGGAGCCTCGGATGATGTATTCTCCAGGACCCTGGCCATACTGCGCACGGTTGGATTCTCGTAAATCCGGGCAGGAGGTATATCCTTGTGCAGGGACTTGCCGATTTCAGCGCAGAGACGCATAATCTGAATTGAATCGCCTCCGAGTTCGAAGAAACTGGAGTCGGCTCCGACATATTCCTTGCTGACGGATAGCACCTGACTGAACAGTTCTGCGATTCTGTGCTCCATTTCACCTTCGAGCGGCTGCAGGTCAGAACGGTCTAATGCAGGCAGAGGCAGGTTCTTGCGGTCTATCTTGCCATTGGCATTGATAGGGAACTTGTCCAGATGTATGTATCTGAGGGGAACCATATAGCGGGGTAGCCTTTCGCTGAGGAATCTGATGATTTCTTCCGAAGCGATTTCTGTACCGTCGGAAGTGTAATAACCGCACAGATACTTGCTGCCGCGACTGTTGTCAACGCCCTGGACTATTGCTCCGGTAATGCCCGGCACCCGTTTCATCATACTCTCGATTTCGCCCGGCTCGACGCGCTGGCCGTTTATCTTGAGCATCCAGTCCTTGCGGTTGACGTAGTGGATGATGCCATCTGCATCAATGCGGGCTACGTCGCCGGTGTGCAGCCATCCGTCCCTGTAAAGGGCAGCGGTACGTTCCGGATCCTTGAAATAGCCCTGACAGAACGGGCCATTGAGAACCAGCTCACCGTCAACATCCGGCGGAACGTCATTGCCTTTCTCGTCAACGACACGTGCGACAATCCTGTTGATTCCGCGTCCGAGTGGTGCGGAATCTGACATTTCCTTCACCTCATAGGACATGGAGCCTCCGCCTGTCTCGCTCATGCCGAACATGTTGTATAGGGCGTACCCGTCCTGGGAATGCTGTGTGGTCAGTCGCTCACCTCCGGTGATTACGGCTATGAGCGATTTGCTGTGGTTATGGAACATAGTCAGGACTGCCGGAGCAATGTGACAGACAGTTATTCCGTGTTCTGCGATGTAATTCTCAATTTTCTCTGCATTTGACTTGCAGGAATCGCTCAGAATGTGGACTGTGCCGCCGCCGTACATCACGTCGTAATTGCCTATGATTGTGACGAAATAGAATGGCGATGCCGCACCGAAACGGGTGGCACTGTTGTGTGCGATGACAGCCGGCACGCGGGGATTGTTGCCGATGAGTGTGGTGTGGTTGTGCAGTATGCCCTTAGGATTGCCGGTGCTGCCTGAAGTGTAGATGAGAATTGCACCGTCGTTTTCGTCGGGATACTGTATGGCCGTATCGGCCGCAGGCATGGCTATTATTTCGGACAGGACGCTATCGTCTATGTTCAGGGCGCTGTCGCAGTGCCCGATGATGAAGTCGATTCGCTCCTGCGGAAATTTGTCGCCCATAGGTACAACGATACAGCGCGAAATCCAGATGCCGATTTCCACCGCCATGTATTCCATGCAGCCGGGCAGTTTGATTGTGATGAACGACTGCGCTCCGATGCCATGAGCGGCGATGTATGCTGCGGTTTTCCGTGCCAGGGTCAGGATTTCACCGTAGGTAGTCTCGCGGGTTCCGTCATTATCGACCACTGCCACCCTGTCCGGAAAGTTCTGGCAGTTCTCTATTATCCTTTTTATATAAGTCGATTCCATAATCTTTATGTTTTAACGTGTAAAGTCACTGTCGAATACACCGAGACCCTGCAGACAACGCAGGTATTTCTCCACGTAGTCCCAAGTTGTGAATGACCATCGGAATCCTAGCCTGAGAAGCACCTGTGCCGTATAAGCCTTGGTCTCCCATCCGTTTGCAACTCTGAAGAGACCGTCATTCTCCTCTTTGTATGCCACCAGACTCTGAACAAGTTCGGACTTCTCCGGATCCTGCATCGCCATGGTGAGACGACGCTGGAACTCTTCGTTCTCCACGCGCTCGATAGGAATGCCGATGTGGTTCATACAGTCGATGATGTCACCGTACGGAGGCCAGTGGACATTGCCCGGCTGGAAGACGGTGCATCCGTCGGGAGTCAGCGACAGGCGGACAATGGCATCTGCCACTTCGTTGATAGGTGAGAATTCGGAATATCCGCAGTCCTTTTCATAAGGGATGCAACCGAGTGTCTGGTATGCCTTCAGGGCCGCCATCGCATTATTGCTGCGGAAGTTTATCTGGAACTCTCCATCGTCGGAACGTGCGGACAGGTTGCCCAGACGCATAACCTTGCCCTTCAGACCACGGTTTCTGACAGCATCAAGCACGGCGCGTTCGGCAAGGAACTTGGAAGCCGTATATTTGGATGTGAGCTGCTGGCCGTAGTAAAGGTCACGCTCGTTCAGGAAGTGCGGCGCTACGGGAGTTTCACTTACCGTAAGACCTGCCACGCTGCCGGTAGAGGTCTGGATGAATCTCGCTCCTGTGCGTACGCAGAGATCGATGCAGTTCTGGCATCCCTTGATGTTGATGTCCTCAATGTCGGTGCCGGCGGAGAAATGCTTCACGTTGGCGGCACAGTTGAACACAACATCGATGTGTCTGTCAAACGTCCCGAACACTTCAGGATTTGTCACATCTCCGTCAATGACCACAATGCGTTCTCCGAACATCGCATCGTACTTCTGTCCGAAATAGTAGTACAGCAGAGTGCGGACGCGGCTCTCGGCGGAAATCGATTTGCTTCCACGCACCAGACAGTAGATGTGAGGCACGTCGCTGCGCTCAATGAGGTTGTGCAGGACGTGAATGCCGAGGAATCCGGTTGCGCCGGTCAGGAAGACATCGCCCATACGCTCGTAGCAGTTCCCCTGACGGAATGTTTCCAGAGTGTTGGCTGCAAGCACTGCGTCCAGCTGACTGTAGTCGTAAGCTTCAATCTCATCTATCATCGGCAGGTTGCGACGACCGGCATCTTCATTGCCGTACAGTTCCGGCTTGAGCATCTTGGCAAGCAGTCTCGGGGTGGCATTGTCGAAGACGTTCTTGTAGACCATCGCATATCCGGCCTTGGCGGCTTCGGCTATGAGCTGCATGGCAACGAGTGATGTACCGCCCATCTCGAAGAAATTGTCTTCGGCACCGACGCGCTCCACTTTCAGAATGCGGCTGAATATGTCGCAGAAG
>JAKSIW010000086.1 GCA_024398555.1 Bacteroidaceae bacterium
GGATACGTCCTGCAGAGGAACGGTTACAATGTGACTGTTCTGGAACAGGGTACGCAGATAGGAGGCTGCCTGCAGTGCTTTTCACGCGGAGGTGTCAGATTCGAGACCGGCATGCATTTCATCGGGTCTGCCTCGGAAGGTCAGACGATGGACCGCATGATGCGTTTCTTCGGACTGAAGGACGATGTCAGACTGAGCGAGCTGGACAGACAGGCATACAATACGGTCTCATTATGCGGTCAGGAATTCAGGTTCCCAAATTCACGTGAGGCGTTCATTGACCGTATGTCATCCTACTTCCCGAAGGAGAGGGATGCCTTGGGAAAATATGTGGAGATAGTTGACAGGGTGGCGGAGGCATCCACTGTGGATTCTCTTCTGTCAGGCAACAGGGATATTGCCGCAAATACGGAGTTTCAGTCCCGCTCCATCAATGATGTGCTGGACAGTATTTTCGAAGACGGGCTGCTGAAGAAGGTACTGGTAGGGGACCTGCCGCTTTATTCTGCAGTCAGGGACCGTACACCTTTCTCAATGCATGCCTTCATCATGGACTTCTACAACAGGAGCGCATATCGCGTCGTAGGTGGCAGTGACTCGATAGCAAGATCCCTGACAGAAAGCATCAGACGGATGGGAGGACGTGTGACTGCCGGAAGGAAAGTGTCGCGGATTGTATGTGATGATACCCGGGCGACCGGTGTGGAGACTTCCGACGGAGAGTTCTATCCAGCCGGTTACGTCATCAGCACAGTTCATCCGAACCGTCTGCTGGAGATGCTGGATACAAGGCTGATACGTCCGGCATTCCGCTCAAGAATCACGGCTATCCCTCAGACATCGTCTGTGTTTGCGCTGTATGTCAGGTTCCGCAAGGGCTGCATGCCCTACATGAATACCAACTATTTCGGCTACAGCGGCGATACACCATGGGGATGTGAACGATACACGGATGCGGAGTGGCCGAAGGCATTCCTCTACATGCACATGTGCCACAGCGACAGTCCCGAATGGGCTGAAAGCGGAGTGGTGCTTTCGTACATGAACATGTCGGAACTGTCCCGGTGGACAGGTACTGCGGTCGGTCATCGCGGTGCAGAATACGAGGCATTCAAGAAGAGTCGCGCCGAGCGGCTCATCGGGGAAGTGGAGCGCCATCTTCCCGGTTTCGCTTCGTCTCTGGAATCATATTATACTTCCACGCCTCTCACATACCGGGACTATACAGGTACGGAGGACGGCTCAATCTACGGTGTGGCAAGGGATATCACGTTAGGAGCAGGCGGAAGAGTACCGTATCGCACGAAGATCCCGAATCTTCTGCTTGCCGGTCAGAATGTCAACTCTCACGGTATCATGGGGGTTATGGTAAGTACAATGGTTACCTGCAGTGAACTCGTTCCTGTGGCACAGATTTACAGACAGATAAACGAATCATACAGATAAATGGAAAAAAGCGTCGTAATAATCGGAGGCGGACTTGGAGGACTTTTCACCGGTGCAATCCTTGCCAGGGAAGGTGTAGGTGTGACAGTCCTTGAAAAGAACACCAATGCGGGCGGCGGTCTTCAGAGCTTCACCAGATTCGGTGAAACCTTCGATACCGGCATGCATGTCATAACCGGTATGAAGGAGGGTGGCAATGTCTATCGTATCTGCAAGTACCTGGGCATTCTGGACAAGGTGCATGTGGAGCACATCGGAACTGATGTCGTTGACCGTATATTCTTTGCCGAGGACGGCCGTACGTACGACATGATGCAGGGCCGGGAACGTTTCATAGATTCTCTTGCGAAGGATTTTCCGGAACAGCGGCAAAATCTGGAACGCTATGTTGAGGCTATGTACAGAATCGTGGACGAGGTGGATATGTTCTATCTCCGTCCGTCGTCATCAGCGAATCTGGTCCATTCGGATGAGTTCATGATGGCTGCCAGTGACTTCATCGACAGCTATATCACGGACAAGCGTCTGAGCAGTATATTGGCATACATGAATACACTCTACGGCGGCGGTCGCGGCATTACGCCGGCATATATACATGCCATCGTATCGGTGCTCTCCATCAACGGACCGAGCCGTTTTGCCGGCGGCAGCCAGCTTTTCGCCGACACGCTGCGGGACAGCATCGTCAGCAACGGAGGCCGCGTGATAACCGGAGATGAGGTGACGAGGGTATGCACGAAGGACAGAGTCATTGACTGTGTAGTCACTTCGAAAGGACACCGTTACACTGCCGACCATTACATCTGCGCCATTCATCCCTGTACCTTCATACGTCTTCTGGATGACCCTAAGGCATTGCCCAAGGCGTTCCGCGACAGGTTGGAGGAACTGCCGAACACCTATTCCGCATTTATTCTGAATATCAGGCTCAAGCCCGGCAGATTCAGGTATATCGGCCACATGTCGTACTACATGTCACGTTATGCGGATATGTGGAATTTCGGCAGTGAGACCGGTGAATGGCCTGTCGGATTCCTGTTTACCACACCGCCTGAGATAGGGCAGGGAGAGTACTCCACCAAGATGATAATAGCGTCACCGATGTCCTGGAATACGGTCAGACGGTGGGAGAATACGACTGTGGGACGCCGCGGTTCCGGGTACGAGGATTGGAAATGCCGTTGCACAGACCTGCTCCTTGACAGGATGGAGCGGCTCTATCCCGACTTCAGGGACTGCATAGAGAACATCAACTCGGCATCGCCATTGACGATACGCGACTATTACGGCGTGAAGGACGGCTCCATGTACGGCTTTGCCAAGGACTGCCGTAATATCCTTCTGACACATATTCCCGTTGCTACGAAGATCAGTAATCTTCTTCTGACGGGACAGAATATCAATCTCCACGGGTTCTGTGGAGTGCCACTTACGGCAATAAACACATCAGAAGCCATTCTGGGCAATAACTATGTACTCAATCGGATCAATGAAGCCAACTGACGGACTGTTTGACGGAATCAGACCGTATTCGGATGCCGGGATTCCGGATGCAATGCACAGGATTGCCGCAGACCCGATGTTTCCGTCGCTGGCTGGATTCGTGTTCCCGGAACGTGATGCAGACGATGTGCGCCGTCAGCTTCTGTCCATCACCACTATAGGTGAATTCCAGAGGAAGATGATGTACAATGCCAACAGGCAGATAATCCGACGCAGCATTACGGCTCTGTCGTATGGAGGCATCAGCAACGTCACGTCCGGCAGAAGCTGTCTGTTCGTCTCCAATCATCGGGATATCATGCTTGATGCTTCTCTGCTTCAGAATATTCTGCTGGACAACGGACTTGACACATCCGAAATCACTTTCGGCGCAAACCTCATGCAGGGCCAGCTTATAATCGATATAGGCAAGTCCAACAAGATGTTCAGAGTGGAGCGCCCTAACGGCAGCGCCAGAGACCTGTACAAGTCATCACAACTGCTGTCTGACTATATCCGTGATGCCATTGTGAGCAGAGGACAGTCCGTGTGGATTGCCCAGCGCAACGGCAGGACCAAGGACGGATGTGACCGTACGGATCAGGGACTTGTCAAGATGCTGTGCATGAGCGGCCGGGACGGTAATCCTTCCGCATTGGCAGATCTGAACATAGTGCCTGTGTCAGTATCCTACGAGTGGGAGTCCTGTGATTTCCTGAAGGTACACGAACTGCATGCCTGCTCAGCGGGACCTTACGTCAAACGGCCGGGGGAGGATCTCAACAGCATTCTCACAGGCATACTACAGCCAAAGGGCAGGGTACACATTGAAATATGCAGTCCGGTAACGGCTGACGATCTGGCCCCATTCGCGGAGCTTCCTCCGAATGCGTTCCATCATGAGGTAGCAGACATTATTGACAGGCGGATATGCTCGTCATACCGTCTGTACCCCAACAACTATATTGCTCATGACATGCTTCATGGAGCAGATACATACTCGGATTTTTATTCGTCAGAAGAAAAGGAACTGTTCATCAGGCATCTGGATGAGTTCGGCTCGCATGACAGCCTTCTTCTGGGCATATACGCAAATCCTGTAGATAGCAGGGCAGAATACTCATCATTGAAATGAAACAGCATATCCGTTCTATTCTGGAAGACGCTCTTCCTGCAGTTGACTTCGATTCCGACTTCCTGTTCAGTGAGCTCGACTCCCTCGGTGTAGTAACCATTATCATGATACTATCTGACGAGTATCATATCAGGATTGATTCGCAGGATGTGACGCCGCGCAATTTCAGGACACTGGATTCCATAGTCAGTCTTGTGGAATCAAAGCTGAAGGAGAATGCATAAAACCTCTGATATATGACACTTGAAGAAAGTATCCGCCATTTTGCCCTGACCGCCCCAGACAGGGTGGCTGCCGTCTGCTCACAGGAGAGGATTTCGTATCAGGATCTGTGGAAGAGCATTGAAGATAAGGCTTCGCGGCTGCGCTCGTCAGGCCTTCAGCATGGAAGGCCTTATGTGTTCAGGGCTACGCAGGACATCGGTTTCCTGATTGAATACTGTGCGGTACATCATGCCGGTGCCATTGCCGTGCCGCTGGGACATTCCGAGACGGAATCGAACATGCAGACAATCAGGGAGGAAGTGGAGTCCCTGTCGTTCGAAGACAACATCTCTGACATACTGTACACAACCGGTACGACAGGTAAGTCCAAGGGCGTGATGCTTTCAGAAACCGCTCTCGTGACATGCTCCGAGAACTTCATCTGTGACATGCAGTACACAGCCGATCTGTGCTACATAATAAGCGGACCGCTCAATCACATTGCCTCCCTCTTCAAAATACATCCCATACTGTCCATCGGAGGAACCGTCTGCATACTGGACGGTCTGAAGGACATGAACTCATTCTACGAAGTCCTGAGTCTGCCGTTCAGCAAGTTCGCGACATTTCTCGTGCCTGCCAGCATCCGCATGCTGCTGCAGTTCTCATCGGACAGACTGCACTCCTATGCCGGAGTGATAGATTTCATTGAGACCGGAGCCGCTCCGATATCCCGTGCGGATATGAAACAGCTGAGTGAGACACTTCCGCACTCGCGCCTGTACAACACGTACGGAGGTACGGAGATAGGAGCTGTGTGTACGTACAATTTCAATGATGGCAGATACCTGGAGGGCTGTGTAGGGCATCCCATGAAGCATTCCGCAATTGAGATTACTCCGGAAGGCGGTATCATCGTATCCGGACCGACGGTAATGAGCGGATATGTGGGAGATGAAGACAGTACGCGTCAGATTCTCAGGGATGGCAGGATATACACGTCCGATCTGGGATATGTGGATTCCGAAGGAATGCTTCATATTACCGGCCGTCAGGGCAATGTAATCAATGTGGGAGGCTTCAAGGTCAATCCTGAGGATGTGGAACGTGCGGCCCTGTCACATCCGTCAGTTGCGGAATGTGTCTGCGTGCCTGCAGAGCATCCTGTACTCGGCACTGTACTCAAGCTGGTAGTCGTGCTGCGTGAAGGATGCACGCTTGACAGACATTCGATAGCCGCCCATATCGGCACATTGCTGGAATCCCACAAGATTCCTGTGTATTACGAGTCTGTGGCATCTCTCCAGCGTACCTACAACGGCAAGCTTGACAGGCAGTACTATCAGAAAAAAACGTTAACTTTGCACTGATAAACGCAAAAGGGATGAAAACTGCCATATTGCTGCTGCACTGTCCGGACAAGCTCGGTATCATAGCCGAACTTACCAAGTTCATTACGGACAATAATGGAAACATTGTGTATCTTGACCAGTACGTCGATACCGTTGACAAGATGTTCTTCATGAGAATAGAGTGGGAACTGGACGGATTCAGAATACCTCAGGACAAGATTGAAGAGTACTTCCGAACTCTGTACTGCAGCAGATACGACATTGTGTTCAATGTGTATTTCTCTGATGTAAAGCCTCGTATGGCGATCTTCGTGAGTAAGATGAGCCACTGTCTGTACGACCTGCTGGCCCGTTACAAGGCCGGTGAAATGGATGTCGAGATTCCGTGTATCGTAAGCAATCACGAGAACCTGCGCTACGTGGCGGAACAGTTCGGAATACCTTATTATGTATGGAGCATTGCGGCTGACCACTCGAACAAGGCTGAGGTGGAGAAGGCGGAGATGGAACTTCTGGAAAGGGAAAGGGTGGATTTCATTGTTCTGGCCCGCTACATGCAGATTATCACCGATGGCATGATTGCCAGATATCCGCATAACATCATCAACATACATCATTCCTTCCTGCCGGCATTCGTGGGTGCAAAGCCATACGACCAGGCATACAAGCGCGGTGTCAAGATTGTCGGAGCGACCAGCCATTACGTCACTGCGGAACTGGATGCCGGTCCGATCATCGAACAGGATGTGGTACGCATCTCCCACAAGGACACTCCTGAGAGTCTCGCTCTGAAGGGACGTGATCTGGAGAAAATAGTCCTTTCGCGTGCGGTGAAGAAACACGTGGAGCGCAAAGTCCTTACTTTCAATAACAAAACCATTATTTTCAGCTGACATACACTATGGACAAGACGCAATATCTGAGAACCAGGCTGCAGAAGGATCTGTTCCGCTATATCATACTGCGCAAGGGCGGCAAAAGTGCAAACGAAATAGCTCATGCTCTGGAGGTTACTGCCAGCGGATTGAAGGGCTGCGATATACTGGGCCATCTTCGTGAAGAGACGTCAAGCCGCATGCAGTCAGTGATTGACAGGGAATTCAGTTTCGACCGCATCAAGGAGAACGGGGCATTTGTCGCTCATCTTCCGGAAGGATTCGGCCCGGAACTTATTAATAAGGTGGTGCAGGAATATCGTTCATTCCTCAGGTCTGACATGATGATAGAGTCAGAGACTCAGGTGGTGGCACGTCTGCTCCGCAAGATTGAAAAGGAGGCATGGCGTTCGGGTCTGACTAATCTTTCGGAGGGCATTGCCAAATTCATCGAAATGACCGACATGAAAGCCAGAGAGTACCGCGCCTGCTGCAGACCTGCGGATTACCGGTCTGATCTCGATGAAATATACGCCAAGGCACTGAAGACCAGAGGCGGCAGGGGCAATTCGGATGCCATCATCGCACTGAGAAGCTGCCTTCGCGAAGCTGCAATGCAGGAGTGCCAGAATGTGATATACAATGATGTGGCTGATTTCCTGCATGCCATTGCGTCAGACAGCAGCCTTGCATCAATAGCTGCGTTCGCTGAGAGTGTCCGCCTTGAGGCTGTTTCGGAAGATGCCGGACTTGCTGTTCCTGAGGCTGTCGGACAGTGGGATTCCGAATATGAAAAGAAGATACCTGTAGATTTCTATTCCCGCAATATTGAAAAGGTGGATGAATACAAGGCATTCTATATGTCCGTGATGTACGCATTTGCCAGATACGAGCAGGAACTGATAGACAGAGGGTATCTTACAGATGGGGAGATATCCATATTCACAGGTGCCCGCAGCAATGGACCGTCTGCACTTATTTCCGACATTCTGTCCATTCTGACAGATTTTGTCATGCGATAAGCAGTCCTGGCCGAATTCAACTTTTAAACGCAATTTTTGAGAAAGAATCTGTGAGATAAAGGTTTATATTAAGTATAAATCTTTACATCTGGGCGGTCTGCCCGCAAAACAGGTTCAAAAATGACGCATTTAAGAGAGTGGCAGCGGTATCAGATCGCTGCAAAACTGGAGGCCGGATGCACAAAGAAGGAGATAGCGGAATATCCTCTCGTTGAACGACAGGAAGACCGGGAAAGTATGGCTAAGGAAACTTGAGAACCCAACCGCTGCTGAAGCTGCCGACCAGATCATCGGCATCCTCGAATGTCTCAAGCAGTATGACCTCGTGAAGACCATCACTGCTGACAATGGCTTGCAGTTCGCCGAGCACGAACGCGTTTCCAGAGCAACAAGTGTGGGCTTCTTCTTTGCCAGACCTTACCATTCCTGGGAGCGTGGAGCCAACGAGAACACCAACGGACTCATCCGTCAGTACATTCCCAAGGGTTCCGACTTCACAAATATCACGCAGGAGTTCCTTGAAGAAATTGAGCGCAAACTGAACGAGCGACCGAGGAAGAGGCGCGGATTCCTATCTCCAAATCAGGTGTTCAGCAAATCGACTGGGCTGGATGCAGGGGCGTTCGTATAAATCGGTCACCGTTCCTCATCGCAAAAAAACTCAGCACCTTTCGATGCTGAGCCCATTATTTATCGTGTCTTCTGACACCCAAAGGATAAGATCATTATTGCAACTGAACCTT
>JAKSIW010000087.1 GCA_024398555.1 Bacteroidaceae bacterium
TGTACATGAAGGCTGATGTGACTGACACCAGATATCAGACGTTCTGATCTGAAAAGAGAATATAAAAAACAGCCGCAATCAGATGAGTGATTGCGGCTGTTTTTTTTGAATCAGTTGAATCAGGGGACAGGTGTCTGATTCACCTTGGCGAATCAGACACCTGTCCCCTGATTCAACAACTGATTCAATTAATTGTTCTCAGGACGCAGCTTGCGGACTACTGCACCTGTCTGCCACATTTCGCTGTCACGCAGTGCCTGAAGTTCCTTCTCAAGTCCTTCGCGATAGTCTGGCTTGGAATTGCTGTCGATGGAAATCTGAGCTTCGTTGCCGCACTTGACGCTTGCATAAAGCTTCTCAACGACAGGCTTGATAGCATCGTGGAACGGGCCCATCCAGTCGAGAGCACCGCGCTGTGCAGTGGTGGAGCAGTTGGCATACATCCAGTCCATACCCTTTGCTGCAAACAGCGGCATCAGTGACTGTGTAAGCTCCTCGCAGGTCTCGTTGAATGCCTCGGAAGGAGTATGGCCGTTCTCGCGGAGTACTTCATACTGTGCAAGGAGAAGTCCCTGAATGGCTCCCATCAGAGAACCGCGCTCGCCGGTGAGGTCTGATGTAGCCTCGCGTATGAATGTGGTCTCAAACAGATATCCGGAACCGATACCGATACCGAATGCCAGAACCTTGTCCAGTGCGCGGCCGGAAGCATCCTGATAGACGGCGTATGAGCTGTTGAGTCCGCGGCCCTCTACGAACATTGTACGGAGTGAGCGTCCTGAACCCTTAGGAGCAACCATTATGACGTCGATATCCTTTGGAGGGATGACACCGGTGCGGTCATTCCATGTGATGGCGAAACCATGTGAGAAATAGAGGGTCTTGCCTGGAGTCAGATATTTCTTGATGTTTGGCCACTGCTGCATCTGTGCTGCATCTGAGAGAAGCATGCAGATGATGGTGCCTTTCTGGGCGGCCTCTTCGATTGAGAACAGAGTCTGACCGGGAACCCATCCGTCGGCAACTGCCTTCTCGTAGGTCTTGCCCTGGCGCTGTCCGACGATTACATTGAAACCGTTGTCACGCAGGTTGCATGCCTGGCCGGGACCCTGCACGCCGTAACCGATAACTGCTATAACTTCGTCTTTCAGAATCTCGCGGGCTTTCTCAAGCGGAAATTCCTCGCGTGTCATGACTTCCTCGATGACACCTCCAAAATTGATTTTTGCCATAGAAATAAGTATTAAGTGTTAATTGTTTGAATTTCCATAAATTGAATCCATCTTCTCGATGTATTCGCTCACGTGCTCTATGCGGGCGCGGGTGATGGCTACACGTCCTGAACTGACGTACTGAAGCAGGGCATCCATATCGGACAGCTCCTGATTGAGTGCCAGAATCTCTCCGGTCGGACCGGTCTTCTCGACTACCGAGTAAGTCGGATTCACCTCTATTATATTGGCTCCGTACTTTCTGATTACTTCCGATGCATTCGGATTGTCCGTCAGAACACCTGTCTTGATTTTATACAGCGCCACTTCCTGCATGAAGATTTCATCATCCGTGAAATACTGGCACTGAAGTACGTCAACCTTCTTTTCAATCTGGCTGACAACCTTGCTGATGTTGTCGCTGTCGGCAAAGGCGGTGATCGTATATCGGTGAATGCCCCTGATGGATGATGCTGACACATTCAGACTCTCGATGTTGATCTGTCTGCGGGTGAAGACGGACGTAATCTGATTCAGAACACCTGCAATGTTCTCCGAATGTACGATCAGCGTGTAGAGTTTCTTTTCGTTCTCCATTGTCTGTTGTCAAATATGGCAGATCATCTGATCCACCGGGTTGCCGTAAGGTATCATTGGCATTACATTCTCCTCCTCCATGCAATTGGCCTCCAGAATGAATGGCCCGTCCGTAGCGAACATCTCGCGTACAGCCGATTCAAGTTCGCTCCGGTCGGAAATCCTTCTGGCAGGTATGCCGTAGGCCGATGCTATCTGCATATAATCCGGATTGAGCATCGGTGTGCAGGAGTATCTGGAGTTGTAGTGAAGCTGCTGCCACTGACGCACATTTCCGAGGAAGCTGTTGTTGAGCAGGACAATCTTCACAGCTGCCCGGCTTTCCATTATGGTGCCAAGCTCCTGGATGTTCATCTGCAGGCCGCCGTCTCCGGTGAATGCTATTATCGTGCGGTCTGGCGCTCCGAATGTGGCACCGATGGCTGACGGGAGTCCGAATCCCATTGTGCCGAGTCCGCCTGATGTTATGAAGCTGTTGTTCCTGCGATACTTGAAGTAGCGGGATGAGAACATCTGGTTGAGTCCTACATCCGTGGTAATTGCCGCGCTGTCGTCAGCGAGTGAACTGACTGCATTCACGACTTCGCCCATGCGCAGCGGACCGTCAGACGGATGCGTGGCATCACGTATTACCTTGTCGTACTCCTCCTGCTGATATGGCCGGAAACTGTCAGTCCAGTCCTTGTGGGACTTTTTCTTCATTCTTTCAGTGATGAGCGCCAGTGTCTGACGGCAGTCACCGAGTACGTTGAGGTCAGTCCTGACGTTCTTGCCGAATTCGGACTTGTCAATATCCAGATGAATGATCCGGGCCTGCTTCGCATAGTATGCCGTTTTGCTGGTGACGCGGTCATCGAAGCGCATTCCTACGGCGATGAGCAGGTCGCACCGGTTGGTCATGATATTCGGGGCCATATTGCCGTGCATGCCCAGCATACCCATGTTGAGGGGATGGTCGGAAGGCAGTACAGACAGACCGAGCAATGTCCGTCCTACGGGAATGTCGCCCTTCTCAATGAAGGCTTTCAACTCCTTTTCAGCGTGTCCCAGCTCCACACCGTGTCCGGCGAGGACCAGAGGCCTGCTTGCCTGATCTATCATCTCCACAGCCTTGTCTATCTGTGCCATGTCCGGCTCGGGAACAGGTATGTAACTGCGTATGTATTTTATCTTCTGGGACTTGTAGCTGACGAACTCCTCCTGAGCGTTGCGGGTGAAGTCGAGCACCACCGGACCG
Source organism: Bacteroidaceae bacterium (assembly GCA_024398555.1). Classification (GTDB taxonomy): domain Bacteria; phylum Bacteroidota; class Bacteroidia; order Bacteroidales; family Bacteroidaceae; genus Colenecus. The sequence goes on from JAKSIW010000087.1 coordinate 3,046, forward strand.
GGACGTCCTGAATTGGCGATGTAGAACGCTCTGGAGACTGCCCATGCAATGTCTTCGGCACTACGTATCTGATAGCTCCATTTGGTGATAGGCTGGGTCACGCCTACGAGGTCGATTTCCTGAAAGGCGTCAGTGCCGAGTGACGTGGTGCTCACCTGACCGGCAATGACCACTATCGGAGTGCTGTCAAGCATGGCATCGCTGATGCCTGTAATGGTGTTGGTAGCACCGGGTCCGCTTGTGACGATGGCGACTCCTGTCCTGCCTGAGATGCGTGCATAGCCCTGTGCGGCGTGAGTGGCGGCCTGCTCGTGACGGACGAGAATCTGCCTGATATCGTCACGATGGTCGTACATGCAGTCGAACACTCTGATGATGTTGCCTCCGGGATATGCGAACAGTGTATCGACACCCTCGTCAATCAGGGACTTGAGCAATGCTTCGGCTCCTCTTATTTCTTCTCCCATTCAGATTATCTTTTCTTCCATTCAGTCAATGATTCTGATTCCACCTTTGTCTGCAGAACTTACCATGCTGGCGTACGCCTTCAGGCTCTTCGGCACAGCTCTGTCACGTGTGAGCGGGCGCATCGGCCTGGCCGCCAGTTCCTCGTCCGTCAGTCTGACGCTGATGGTGCGTGCAGGAATGTCGATGTCAATTATGTCGCCGTCAACTATCTTGCCGATATTGCCGCCTGCGGCTGCCTCCGGTGAGATGTGACCGATGCTGAGACCTGATGTGCCTCCGCTGAAACGACCGTCCGTAATCAGAGCGCACTCCTTGCCGAGGTGACGTGACTTGAGGTAGGAGGTGGGGTAGAGCATTTCCTGCATTCCGGGGCCTCCCTTCGGACCTTCGTAGGTGATGACGACGACATCGCCGGCCTGTACCTTTCCTCCGAGTATGCCTTCCGATGCGCTCTCCTGTGAGTCGAACACTTTGGCAGGACCGGAGAACTTCCAGATGCTTTCGTCCACTCCGGCTGTCTTGACAACACATCCGTCAATGGCGATGTTTCCCTTCAGAACTGCGATTCCGCCGTCCTTGGAATAAGCGTGTGCCAGATCTCTGATGCATCCCTCCGAGCGGTCAGTGTCGAATGTTCCGTAAGTGCAGTCCTGTGAACCGAGGACGTTGTTGAACCTGTGCGACGGTGCGGTGCTGTATATGCGTGCGGCCTCTTCGTCAATGTCAGCTCTGCAGAGGTCATAGCGCGATGTCAGTTCGCTGTAGTCGGAACCTGTGACATTCATGGCTTCGGTGTGGAGCAGACCTCCGTCTGCAAGCTGCTTGAGGATGTTCAGTACTCCTCCGGCACGTCCTACATCCTGCACGTGATATTTCTGTGTGTTGGGCGCGACCTTGCAGATGCACGGCACCCTGCGTGACAGACGGTCTATGTCATCCATCCTGAAATCGACACCGGCCTCGCATGCCACTGCCAGAAGATGCAGTACCGTGTTGGTGGAACCGCCCATGGCGATGTCGAGCGTCATGGCGTTCTCGAACGCATTCTTCGTGGCGATGTTGAGTGGCAGCAGCGAGTCGTCGCCTTCCTCGTAATATTTCAGGGCGTTTCTCACAATCAGCTGTGCTGCGTCCTTGAACAGCCTTACCCTGTTGGTATGGTCTGCCAGAATGGTGCCGTTGCCTGGAAGCGAGAAACCGAGAGCTTCTGTCAGGCAGTTCATTGAATTGGCTGTGAACATGCCGGAACAGCAGCCGCATCCCGGACAGGCGCTGCGCTCTATCTTCTCTACGTCAGAGTCGGAAACGACATCGTCCGCCGACAATATCATCGCGTCAATGAGGTCCAGATGACGGCCGTTCCATTCTCCGGCTTCCATCGGGCCGCCGCTGACGAATACTGTCGGGATGTTGAGGCGCATCGTGGCCATCAGCATACCCGGAGTGATTTTGTCGCAGTTGCTGATGCATACCAGAGCGTCAGCCTTGTGGGCGTTGACCATGTACTCCACGCTGTCGGCGATGATGTCGCGCGATGGCAGTGAGTACAGCATTCCGTCATGCCCCATGGCTATTCCGTCATCGATGGCTATGGTGTTGAATTCAGCTGCGAAACAGCCGAGCTTCTCAATCTCCTTCTTGATAATCTGACCGGCCTCGTGCAGGTGTACGTGACCCGGTACGAACTGGGTGAACGAGTTGGCTATCGCTATCACCGGTCTGTGCATCTGCTCCGGCTTCATTCCGTTTGCGGCCCACAATGCGCGGGCTCCAGCCATTCTGCGTCCTTCTGTGCACTGGGCGCTTCTGAGTGGAATCTTCATTTTCATATCTTATTAAAAAGGCCTTCCCCTGAGCTGGAAAAAGGCCTTGTGGTATGTCTGTCAGTCAATATCGCTCACAAAAATACTTCATGTACGCTGAATCTGCAAGCATTGTGATAATAAATTGCTTGCAAACGTTTTATTTGCCGGCAATCTGTTATTTGACTACATTTTTGCATAAGTTTGCACCGATGAAAAGAATACTGCTGCTTCTGGCTTTCCTGGTTCCGGTTTGCGGGATTTCCCGCGCCCAGAATGATTTTGTGGAACACTCCACGGATGTGGTATGCTTTCTCCCATCGGCAGTCAGCCTGGCCAAGGTGATAGCCGACAGGGACCGCAAGGGCTTCTGGCAGCTGGGCTTCAGTTCTGCCACTACGATTGCCGTCAATTACGGGCTCAAGCTCGCCGTATCCAAAGAGCGTCCCAACGGTTCCGGCGATGATTCCTTTCCGAGCACGCATACCGGAGCGGCGTTTGACGGGGCGACTTTTCTCATGCGCAGATACGGCTGGAAATGGGGAGTGCCCGCATACGCCCTGTCCGCCTATGTGGCGTGGGGCAGAGTGCACTCTGACCGTCATGACTGGTGGGATGTGCTCGGCGGGGCGGCCGTGGGAGCTGCCAGCGCGCTCGTCTATACGCGCCCGTTCATGAAGGACGTGGATCTGACCGTGTCTCCTGTCGCGTACGGGGACGACGGATTCGCCCTATATCTGGCTCTCAGGTTCTGAAGCTCTGTCAGCGCTGTCTGACGTGCATCCCGGCATTCATCCAGACTTCCATGTTGCCGCTCCCGCGGTGTGCCCAGGCGTAGTACGGAATGAGATGCAGAGTCACCGGACGTGCCTTCTGAATATTGCCTGCCCAGTCCTCCAGTGCGGATGTGGTGATGGAGGTCATACGGTAGCTCCGTCCCTGCACCTCCATGCTGAACGGCCGGATCTCGAATTCACTTCCGGCTGGGAGTACAGTGTTCAGGACGTTGTGGCTGTTGTCGGGCCATTCGGCGCAATAAACCAGAGGACCGCGCTCCACTGCAATCCTGCCTCTGTCCTCCACAACCTGACGATGGGCGGAGACTGTGCGGACAGGCATGTCGAAATGGACGTCTATTACATCCCCCTTCTTCCATTTGCGGTCGATGCAGAAATAGCCATTGTCCAGTTCTGACTCGAAATCATCGGATGAGATGAGCACTTCGCCGTTGACTTTGATTTCTATCGAAGGCTTTCTGCCGTCCGCATAGCTGTACAGGTCGGTAGGAACGGTCTGATTGCGTACCCATCCCGGAATGCGGATTCTGAGTGTGGCAGGAGCGGCTTTCTCGATCGTGAACTTCATGTCGGCATCGTCCGGATAGGAGGTCTCGAGCTTCATGCGGAATGCCTTGCCGCCGACTGAGGTGTTCAGAGTGTTGGAGAAGAACAGATTGATGTACAGCGAATTGTCCTTGACGGCATACGCATATCCCGGTACTGACGGAATGAAACGGCAGATGTTGCTCGGACAGCAGGCGCATCCGAACCATGCCTGGCGCTGGTGCTGGCCGTGGCTCTCCAGAGGATTGGGGTAGAAGAAACTGCCGCCGTCCAGACTGACTCCGCTGATGACCCCGTTGTAGAGTGCGCGCTCCAGTACGTCGATGTATCTGGAGTCTCCGTGCAGCAGGAAGAGGCGGTGGTTCATATACACATTCGCGATGGCTGCGCAGGTCTCGCAGTATCCGTTCATGTTCGGGAGGTCGTAGTTCTCTGTGAATCCCTCGCTGCCTCCGGTCGAGCCTATGCCTCCGGTGAGGTACATCTTCTTGCCTACCATGTTGTCCCAGATGCGGTCAATGGCTTTAATGTATGACTCGTCGCCTGTCAGCGCGGCAACATCGGCCATGCCGGAATACATGTAGCCGGCCCGTACCGAGTGCCCTACGGCTTCGTCCTGCTCAATGACCGGAAGGTATGACTGGTCGTATTTGTCCTTACGGGCAGTCTTGCCCTTGTTGTCCAGAAACAGTTTCGCCTCATCCAGATACTTCCTGTCTCCGGTCACCAGATAGAGCTTTGCGAGCGCCATCTCGGCTATCTGATGACCCGGCACCACAATCTTCTGTTCGGGGCCGTATCCTATTTCACGGCATACGCAGTCCGCATACCTGATGGCAATGTCCAGGAACTTGCGGCTGCCTGTGGCCTGATAGTGGGCTATTGCGCCCTCCACCATGTGACCGAGGTCGTACAGTTCGTGGCTTCCGCTCTCCTCGGCCGACCAGCGGGACGGTCCCGCCCAGCTGTGCGGATGCTCGGGATTCTGAGTCCTGGCCGTATAAAGATATCCGTCCGGCTCCTGAGCGGCTGCCACTATGTCGAGTACGCTGTCGATGTATGCCTCCAGTTTGGCATCGGGGTATGTCTGGAGCAGGTAGCTGGCTCCCTCGATGGTCTTATATACGTCGGTATCATCAAACGGGAACTGTGTGGGATGATAGTCGCCGCCCTGCTCTCCGCGTGCCGTTTCGGCCATTCTTGCGGCTGCATGCTCGAAATTCGTGTAGCGGTCCGTCTCCTCGCATTTGCTGAATGCCAGAGGTATGGTCACTTCGCGGCTCTGGCGGATACGCTCGCCCCAGAAGCTGCCTTCATCTACCTTGACGCTGGTGAACGGTACGTTACCGATAGGGTAGCTTGGCTTGTCGGCAGTTTTTGCGTTCGTCCTGATTCCTGTTCCCAGAATGACGGCACACACCGTCATGATAATCCGTGCTGTAGTTTTCATATTGTTTGAATGTTATCCGATTCGCAGTCCAAACGTACACAAAAAAATCCGCTTTTCCTTCTCCGGGGATGAATTGTT
>JAKSIW010000088.1 GCA_024398555.1 Bacteroidaceae bacterium
ATCTGTAACGGCAAAATAAAGACCGTCGCCATCGATTATGACGGCAACGGTCAGAGTATCAATTTGTAAACGGCAGGTTTACATACGATCAGTCCATCGGATAGACGACCCCCCATTCACGGCGGAGGCCGTCCATCTGTTTCATGATGTCGAGAGTCTCCTGATGAGGCATGTACGGTGATTCCAGCAGACCCTTGCTGATGGCATCGAAGGATGCGGTCACCTGATATTCGTAGCCGGTGATCTGAGTTTCCGGAATGCGGTATTTCTCTACGGGCTTGTAGTCCCTGAATACGGTGGCACTCTGCGGACAGTTGATGTTGTCCACCAGAATGTAGCCCTCGCTTCCGCATATCTGACCGATGCGTCCGCACAGACACAGCGTGCTCGCCTGAAGATTGGCGATGCGTCCGTCACCGTATTCGAGCGAAATCATGTCGTGCATGTCCATTCCTGTCTTTCCTTTGACGCATGACGATGTGGTCCTGACAATGTCTGTGCCGAAGAACATGCGGCAGAAATTCAGACTGTAAACACCGAGGTCGAGCAGGGCGCCGCCGCACAGGTCGGGCCGCAGGATGCGTTCCTTGAATTCCATATAGTAGCAGAGGCTTGCATTCAGCAGGCGCGGTTCGCCGATGGCACCGCTGTCCAGCAGTTCCTTTATCTTGAGCGACAGGGGCATATATCTGGTCCATATGGCTTCGGTGATGAATACACCTTTTTTATGAGCCAGATCCAGCAGCTGCTCCGCTTCGCGGGCGTTGGCCGTGAATGCCTTTTCGCAGAGGACCGGCTTGCCGGCATTGATGGCCATTGATGCATGCTCGAAATGGTGGGAGTGGGGGGTTGCCACATATACCAGGTCCACCTCGGGATCATCGACAAGTTCGCGATACGAGCCATACGCCTTCCTGAATCCCCACTGACGGGCAAAAGCCTCCGCCTTGCGGATGTCGCGTGATGCGATGGCGTACTTCATCTCCGGATCAAGGCCCGTCAGGGTCTCGGCCATTTTGTCGGCAATCCAGCCGGCTCCGATTATTCCTACATTTTTCATAACCCTCGTGTTTGAATTCGTTTTTTTAAACATCCAAAGGTATTGCTTTTTTTAGAATTCGGGCCCAATTGCAAACTCTACTTTACCTTTTGTCATTTAAAACGTTTTTTTATCAACAGATGGCATAAAAGTCAGGGTTTGGTTGTGACAAGTGGAAAACAGTGGGTAAATTTGCGTGTCAAAAATCAAAACTTTTTAACGATGAAGCATAATTTCTGCGCAGGTCCAGCCGTCCTTCCACAGGAGGTAATCGAGAAATCAGCTCAGGCTGTCCATGATTTTGCGGGTACCGGAATTTCTCTGCTGTCAATCAGCCACCGTTCCAAGGAGTTCAAGCCTATCGTAGATGAGGCTGAGGCTCTGGTGAAGGAGATTCTGTCTGTTCCCGAGGGCTATTCAGTTCTTTTTCTGGCAGGTGGAGCAAGCATGGAGTTCTGTCGCGTTCCTTATAATTTCCTGAATAAGAAGGCCGCATATCTGAACACAGGTGTATGGGCCAAGAAGGCGCTCAAGGAGGCCAAGGCATTCGGCGAGGCTGTCGAGGTGGCTTCTTCGGCTGATAAGAACTACATCTACATTCCGAAGAACTTTGAGATTCCGGCCGATGCCGACTATTTCCATTATACATCGAACAATACGATCTACGGCACTGAGATACGCAAGGATCCGGACAGCCCTGTTCCATTGATATCAGATATGTCATCCGATATCTTCTCCCGTCCGGTTGATGTCAGCAAGTACAGCTGCATCTACGGCGGTGCACAGAAGAATCTGGCTCCTTCAGGCATGGCATTCGTCATTGTGAAGAACGATGCTCTCGGCAAGGTGGAGCGCTATATCCCGACAATGCTGAACTACCAGACTCACATTGACAACGGTTCCATGTTCAATACGCCTCCTACATTCACTATTTATGCTGCAATGGAGTCATTGCGCTGGCTGAAGGCACAGGGCGGCGTAGAGGAGATGGCAAAGCGTGCAAAGGTTCGCGCAGACATGCTGTACAGCGAGATTGACCGCAATAAGCTGTTCGTGGGTACTGCAGTTGACGAGGACCGCTCCTATATGAACATCTGCTGGGTGATGAGCGAGGAGTACAAGGAGCTTGAGGAGGACTTCCTGAAGTTCGCTCAGGAGAAGGGTATGGTCGGCATCAAGGGCCATCGTTCCGTAGGCGGCTTCCGCGCATCCTGCTACAACGCATTGCCGAAGGAGAGCGTTCAGGCACTGATTGACTGCATGAAGGAATACGAAGCAAAACATTGATAATCATTTCTGAAGAAAAATTATGAAAGTACTGCTTGCTACATCAAAGCCATTTGCAAAGGTTGCTGTTGACGGAATTCGTCAGATAATGGAGGAAGCCGGTTTTGAGCTCGCTCTTCTTGAGAAATATACTGAGAAGTCAGCTCTTCTCGAAGCTGTCAGGGATGCAGATGCAATCATCATCCGCAGTGACGTGATAGATAATGAGGTGTTCGATGCCGCCGGGAAACTGAAGATTGTCGTTCGCGCCGGTGCCGGTTATGACAACGTCGATCTGGTTTCTGCAACTGCTCACGGTGTGTGCGTCATGAACACTCCGGGACAGAATGCCAACGCTGTGGCTGAGCTGGTGTTCGGCCTGCTTGTATACGCTGTCCGCAACCTGTATAACGGAACTTCCGGTACGGAACTGATGGGTAAGAAGATAGGTATTCACGCCTTCGGTAATGTGGGACGCAACGTCGCACGCATTGCCAAGGGATTCGGAATGGATGTTTATGCATATGACGCATATTGCCCGAAGGATGTAATCGAGGCTGCAGGTGTTCACGCAGTGGATAATGTGGAGGATATGTACCGCACCTGCAATGTCATTTCGCTGCATCTTCCGGCTACCGACGAGACCAAGGGCTCCATCGGAAGGAGGCTGGTGAGCCTGATGCCGAAGAATGCAGTTCTTGTCAACTCCGCACGCAAGGAGATCATCAACGAAGATGAACTTATCAGCCTGATGCAGGAGCGCGATGACCTGAAGTTCGTGACTGACATCATGCCGGCTGCATCAACCAAGTTTGAGGAACTGTTTGCAGGCAGGTATTTCTCAACGCCGAAGAAGATGGGCGCTCAGACATCCGAGGCAAATGTGAACGCGGGACTTGCCGCAGCCAGACAGATTGTCGGTTTCATCAAGGAAGGTTGTACCAGATTCATGGTCAACAAATGAGATTGGGGTAATAATCAGGAACAGAAAATCCTCCGTTTCAGAATCCATCCGGAACGGAGGATTTTCATATAAAACAGGATATTATGGCAGTAGTAAAACCATTCAAGGGCATCCGCCCGCCGAAGAATCTTGTAGAGAAGGTCCAGAGCCGTCCCTACGATGTACTGAACTCTGATGAGGCTCGTGCTGAGGCTGAGGGTAATGAAATGTCCCTCTATCATATTATTAAGCCGGAGATTGATTTCCCGGCAGGGACCGGGGAGACAGATCCCCGCGTATACGAGAAGGCCGCCGAGAATTTTGCGAAGTTCAGAAAGAACGGCTGGCTGGTTCAGGATGAGAAGGAGCAGTACTATATCTATGCCCAGACGATGAACGGCAGGACCCAGTACGGTCTTGTGGTAGGCGCCTACGTCAATGACTATCTGACCGGCAATATCAAGAAGCATGAACTGACCCGTGCCGACAAGGAGGAGGACCGCATGAAGCACGTGCGCGTGAACAATGCCAACATCGAGCCGGTGTTCTTTGCATATCCTGATGACAGCGTGCTGGATGCTCTTGTGGCACGATATACGGCTGAGACACCTGAGTATGACTACGTGGCTCCGGGTGACGGATTCCGCCACAGACTCTGGATAATCGACAGTGATGAGGATATCAGAACGGTGACGGAGCGTTTTGCGGGAATACCGTCTCTATATATTGCTGACGGACATCACCGTTCGGCTGCAGCGGCTCTCGTGGGCGCTGAAAAGGCCAGGCTGAATCCGAAGCATGACGGCAGCGAGGAATACAACTACTTCATGGCGGTCTGCTTTCCGGCAAGCCAGCTCACAATCATCGACTACAACCGCGTGGTGAAGGATCTGAACGGAATGGGCGCACAGGAGTTCCTGAAGGCTCTCGAGAAGAACTTTACAGTGGAGAAGAAGGGTGCTGACATATTCAAGCCTGCAGAACTGCATACATTCTCGCTTTATCTGGAGGGTGAGTGGTACAAGCTTACAGCAAAGCCGGGCACATACGATGACAATGACCCTATCGGTGTGCTTGACGTGACAATCTCCTCAAACCTTATTCTGGACGAGCTGCTGGGTATCAAGGATTTGCGCCGTGACAGCCGTATTGACTTCGTGGGCGGTATCCGCGGACTCGGAGAGCTGAAGCGCAGGGTGGACAGCGGTGAGATGAAGATGGCTCTCGCGCTCTATCCGGTGTCTATGAAGCAGATTATGGACATTGCCGACAGCGGAAGCATAATGCCTCCGAAGACTACCTGGTTCGAGCCTAAGCTGCGCTCCGGACTCATTATTCACGAACTGGACTGACAGCCAGTATGGCTACGGACAATTCACGCAAAGGAATGAATCTGCCGCGCCTGTTCCAGAAGATATGGCCGTATGTGCAGCCGTACAGATGGCTTGTGGTGGCAACTCTGATTCTGACGCTCATCACCTCGCTGATGGCTCAGGTCAATGCTGTCGTGCTGGACAGAACGGTTGATGCAATCAATGCGCTTGTTGGTGCTGAGGACTTCGAGTGGGGCAGGGCTGCGCGTATTCTGACTGTCATCAGCATCATCCTTCTGAGCAAGGAACTGCTGTCTGCTTTGCTTTCGTTCGCTCAGAAGTATTTCGGCGAGAGGATGCGCATCATGGTCTCCAGAGATCTTGCTCAGGCTGTGATTGAGAAGATTCTGACGTTCAGAATGGCATTCTTCAGTGCCGACAACAATGAGCCCGGCAAGCTGCAGACACGAATTGACCGTGGCGTGGAGAGCCTGTCTATGACAGTTCGTAACTTCTTCATCGATCTCCTGCCTATGTTCACAAGTGCAATTCTGGCTCTTGTGCTGATGTTCCTGGCTAATGTTTATGTGGGACTTGTCGCTCTGGCGATAGTGCCGCTGTACTTTTTCATTACGTACAGGCAGGCGGTCAAGCTGAAGGGATGGCGCCGCAACATGAGGCAGTACAGGGAGAGCAAGAGCCATGGCATCATGAACATAATTGAGAGCATCAACGTAATCAAGTCCTTCAACCGTGAGAGAATAGAGGGCGACAAGCAGCTCGACATTCAGAACAAGGTGACGGACAACCAGTTGCAGACGCGTCGTCTCAGCTATACGTTCGATGGCCTCAAGTCGTTTGTAGAGCAGATAGGAACGGTTCTAATCATCATCCTTACGGCATATCTGGTGTTGATTGACTATCCGGGCATGAGCATTGGCAAGATCATGTACCACGTGATGCTGTTCGGCAATGTATCTGCGCCTATCCGTCAGCTGCAGCGCATATTCGACGATGTGAATGATGCACTGATATATGCAGAGGGCTTCTTCGATATCCTCGATTCGGATGACCAGCAGGAGAGAAGCGGTAGCTATCGCCCTGAGCATATCGAGGGATGCTTCGAACTGAAGAATGTGGACTTCACATATCCGAACGGCAACAAGGCACTGACTGACATCAACATGAAGGTGCTCCCGGGACAGATAACCGCTTTCGTCGGCCTGTCCGGAGCGGGCAAGAGTACTATCATTAATCTGTTGGACAAATTCTACGAGCCGCAGGCTGGCACCGTCATGCTGGACGGCGTGGATTTGAAAGAATGGGACACACACTATCTGCGTGAGAAAATAGGTCTGGTACTTCAGAAGAATCATATCTTCGACGGGACAATTGAGGAGAATATCCTTTACGGAAATCCGAATGCTACGCACGAGGATGTAGTGGAGGCTTCCCGCAAGGCATTCATTCTGGAACAGATAGAGAGTCTGCGCGACGGATTCCAGACCAAGGCCCTGCTTCTGTCCGGAGGTCAGCAGCAGCGTATCGCCATTGCCCGCCTGTTCCTGAAGAATCCGCCCATCATCTTCCTGGACGAACCTACAGCGAGTCTGGATGCCGTGGCTACGGAACAGATACGCAACAGCATTGAGGCTATCAAGAAGGACCGCACCGTCATAATAATTTCACATAATCTGTCGCAGATCATTGACAGTGATTACGTGTATGCGTTGCGGAACGGTCATGTGGAGCAGGGTGGCGTTCCGGACGAGGTGTATCGTCAGGGCGGCATTTACAAGGAAATCGTGGATGCTTCAGCAAGAAGTCTGAACATAGGCAAGATTGCAGAGTGCATAAACGGGGATTCTTCCAAATAATACATATTTTTGCAAACAGACTGTTTATCAAATAATGATTCAAAATATGAAGAGAATGCTGATGTTTGCCGCAGGCATCATGATGATGGTACCGGCAATGGCCCAGAATGCTGAGGCTGCAAAGGACTCTACCGAGTCGAACGACCCCGTGTTTACAGTGGTTAAGGAGATACCTATCACTTCAGTGAAGAACCAGAACCGTTCGGGTACCTGCTGGAACTTCTCGACGCTTTCATTCTTTGAGGCCGAGATTCTGAAAAAGAGTGGCAAGACATACGATCTCTGCGAGATGTTCGTATGCAACAAGAACTACATGGACCGTGCGGTCGTCAAGGTGCGCATGCATGGTGACGCCCAGTTCAGCGAAGGCGGTTCGGCATACGATGTTCTCTACGTCCTCCAGAACTACGGTATCTGTCCTGAGGAAGCCATGCCTCTGCCGGGTACATTGTATGGTGATACGCTGACAAACTTCAACCAGTTCTTCGAAGTGATGACTCCGTATGTCAACGCTGTTGCAAGTTCAAAGCAGAAGACTCTCAATCCTGCTTGGAAGAATGGTCTGCAGGGCATTCTGGATGCATATCTGGGTGAGTGCCCGGAAGAGTTCACCTATGAGGGCAAAACTTATTCACCGAAATCATTCGCAGAGAGCCTCGGCCTTGACTGGAATGACTATGTGTCGATTACATCCTATACACATCATCCGTTCTATACGGAGTTCCCCGTGGAGGTCCAGGACAACTGGCGTCAGCCGGGTTCATGGAATCTGCCAATCGATGAGATGGCACGCGTCATTGACAATGCCATTGAGAACGGCTACACCGTTGCATGGGGCGGCGATGTGAGCGAGGATGGATTCACCAGACAGGGACTTGCCCTTCTGTACGACACAGAGAATCCGGATCTGGAGGGTTCGGATATGGCTCACTGGCTCAAGATGACCCCGGCGGAGAAGGCTAACAGGCTGAAGGAGCAGGGAGTCAATATCAAGGAGGTCGTTCCTACCCAGGAGTCCCGTCAGAAGGAGTTTGACAACTGGACTCTTACCGACGATCACGGAATGCTTATATACGGTATTGCCAAGGACCAGACCGGTCGTGAGTACTATATGGTAAAGAATTCATGGGGCAAGACCGGAGAGTATGACGGCATCTGGTACATGTCGAAGAACTTCATCGTTGCCAAGTGCATGGACTTCATGGTGAACAGGAACGCTGTCCCGAAGGATATCCGCAAGAAGCTGGGTCTGTGACCAGTGATACGTTGAATGAATCAGTGGCTTGGAGTCCGGTCTGGAATCCAGGCCACTGGTTTTTTCAGGTACAGTAGGTGTTTTGGGCACGCGGCTGGAGGTGTATGGCCTTCTGGGCTAAGAACGCTTCGAGCCTGCTCATACGTGCTGCAAGCCTGAGCCACGGAACTCGCTGCGCTCAGACAACCGTGGCTCCAGACGGCTTGCAGCACTGTTCGCTTATCGGCTCTCCGCTCACATGCCCAGAAGGCCATACACCTCCAGCCGCTTAGGAAAGCTGCTCAAATTGGGAACGTTGTTTGGAAGGGGCGTTATAAGGCTTCGATCTCTTCAACTGAGAGTCCGGTGCAACTGCTGATCATGTCAATGTCGGCACCGGCCTGCTTTAACTTTCTTGCAGTTTCCTTGTTCGCTTCAGCGCGACCTTGTTCCAGTCCTTTGCTGATGGCAGTCTCCAGCTCGCTGTT
>JAKSIW010000089.1 GCA_024398555.1 Bacteroidaceae bacterium
AAGGTGATAATCCGCCATCGTCAAGTGTGCTATTTTCGCCAGTATTGTTAACTTTGCAGGATAATATTCCCACAAACGGAAATGAAGCACAGGACAAGCATTTCATTATTTTCCTCCGCTCTGGCGATGTTTCTGGCAATTGCCGTACCCTCCAGTGCGGGAGAGACTTACGACGCGCTCACGAAATTCGCATCGAACATAGGACGTTTCGGCCAGATATATCCTCAGGAAAAAGTCTACATACAGTTCGACAACACGTCGTACTACACCGGAGAGACAATCTGGTTCAAGGCGTACGTCGTCAATGCCGCCGACAATCACAGGCCCGCCAGCAAGGTCCTGTACGTGGATCTTCTATCACCCGGCGGAGTGGTTCTGAAGCAGCAGAAGCTGAAGATTGTAGCCGGTCAGTGCGACGGTTCCTTCCCTCTGCTGGACGCAAGCACGTCACAGGCCCGCGAACTGCGGGGTGTCCTCCCCTATCCCAGCGGATTCTACGAAGTGAGGGCATACACGATGAACATGCTGAACTTCAGCGAGGAGGCAATCTTCTCCAGAGTATTCCCAGTGTATGAGAAGCCGTCCGAGGAAGGCGGCTACTATGACGAATCCCCGTCCATAAAGCTGCACAACTCTTCCGTGGAGCAGTACCGTCCCGACACTCCCAAATCCCCGAAAATCGATGCCGGATTCTATCCGGAGGGCGGTCATCTCATCATAGGCAGACCATGCCGCGTGGCGTTCAAAATTACAGGAAGCAACGCTTTGGGCATTGAGGGTACCGGCACAGTTGACGGCACCGGTGTCACTTTCCGGACCATACACGACGGAATGGGCAGCTTCACATTCACGCCATCGTCCGAAAAGAACAGCGTCACCATCGAGGCTGACGGCAGAAGCCACCGTTTCACGCTGCCCGCAGCAGAGCGCGAGGGATATGCCTTGAGCATCGCCCGGGGTGACTCCGCATTCATCGTCAGCGTCTCGGGAACAGACGGCACTCCGGAGGACACGTTGGGACTTACGGTGACCTGCCGCGACGGACTGGCATATTTCCGGACAATACCGATGACCTCGCATCAGGCCACGGCGGAGATAGCGGAGGGAACAGGCGAAGGAGTCTGCCGTGCAGTACTCTTCGACCGCAGCGGCAACATTCTGGCAAGCCGCGCATTCTATTCCGAATCACAGAACCCGGCTCCCGTCATCACATTCCGGACCGACAGGGAGAAATACGGGCCATTCGATGAAATAACCATGGACTTCGACCTGAAGGACGGCTTGGGCAATCCTTTCCGCGACCGGTTCTGCCTGTCAGTGCGCGACTCACGCGCCTCAGGCAACATGACATCGGGCGACCTCCGCACCGCGCTGCTCCTGTCGTCAGATCTGAAGGGTTTCGTATATAACCCGGAATGGTACTTCGAGACAGAAGATCCGAACCGTTCGGAGGCTCTTGACCTGCTCATGATGGTGCAGGGATGGGAGCGCTACGACTGGAACACCATGGCCGGCATCAGCCGTTTCGAGGAGAAGCACCGCACAGAGCAGGGTCTGACACTGAACGGCTGGATCATGTCATCCTCAGGAAAGGAACCTCTGAACGGAGTCAAGGTGATGGTGGCAGTGGCCCCGCCCGACAAGAAGAAGACCGAGCTGTTCGACTATGTCACTGACAGCACCGGCTATTTCGGCATGGACGTATCGGACTTCTACGATGTGGCGAGGATGACCATTCACACCAACAGTCACAAGAAGCGTCTGGCGGCCACCAATGCAAGAATCCTGTTCGAACGTTCCATGACCCCGTCTCTCCGTCCGTACCTTCTGCCCGAGACGACCCTGAGGAACATAGACGGCAGGAAGAAGACCGCAGCGAAGAAGGCCGATGAACCCGTCGAGGACGGGAACATGCCGGAGATCATTTGGGACAACATAGGATATCTCCTGCCTGATGTGGACATAAACGAGAGACGCAAGTACATCGACTACTTCACATTCAAGGCTTTCAACGTCCAGCACGACATCGAGCTGGAACTGGACCGTGCGGAATTCAGCGGAGACATTGTGGGATACCTCATGGACAAGGGATATGAGTTCTCTTTACGTTCCGACTCATCTACCACTCCGGATTTCTTCATGCCCGACCTGAGAGGCTCTGACGAGGAGATTGCCTTCCAGCTGGCTGACACTTCGATGCTGAACGGCATTCCGGCATTCTGGTACGTCCACAACCAGCAGCACTGCCTGTACCAGGGTATCTTCTGCCCGCCTTGGGTGATAGACACGCAGGACGTGAGAAGTCTGATGATATACGACAGGGTCATGCCTCTGACCTCCATCATGTCGCTGACTCCTCTCTTCACAGAAGGACTGCGCAAGCACGTGGATGACTACAGCAGGTCCAATGTCATAGAAAGCGCCGAGACAAGCAGGAACTACTATCTGGTTGACCTTGAAATCAAGGAGGACTTCCAGCTCAGTTCCAAGAAGGAGCTGACGAACATCGGCAAGCGTATCACGACATTTGCAGGATTCTCGTCACCCTACCAGTTCTACAGCCCCGCCTATCCCAACGGACCGATTGTCGGTGACGTTGACTACCGGAGAACCCTCTTCTGGGAGCCCAATGTCATCACAGATACCGATGGGCATGCCACTGTGAAGTTCTACAACAACTCCATCACGTCAGAATTCTCGGTCAGCGGAGCCGGAATCACCGCAGGAGGACAACCTTACATCCTGGAGGGCGGTTTCTGATTCATTCGAGGCAACTTTAGGCGGAAAAATTTGCAGGATAAAATGTAAAGAAGTAATTTTGCGGCTCGGAACCCCGGCCATATCGGCTGAGTATTAAAAAAACAAGATTATGAAGAAAGGTATTCATCCAGAGAATTATCGTCCTGTAGTATTCAAGGACATGTCAAACGGCGACGTTTTCCTGTCACGTTCCACTTGTGCAACCAAGGAGACCATCGAATTTGAAGGTCAGACCTATCCGCTGATCAAGCTTGAAATCTCCAACACATCACACCCGTTCTACACAGGCAAGTCAAAGCTCGTCGATACCGCAGGTCGCGTGGACCGCTTCCTGAGCCGCTACGCCAAGAGCCGCAAGCAGTAATTCCCGCAAGATATAAAGACGACAGGGTGACCGGAAAAGTCACCCTGTCGTCTTTTTTTCATGTCATCCCGTAACTATTTCCTGCGCTGGGTAAAGCGTCTGCCGTTCCAGTCGTAGATGAGCGGTTCCTTCCTCAGACAGGAGACGCACTTCAGGGAATCCTCGCTGGAATACAGCAGGCCGGTGAATTCGAACTCCACCCTGTCAGAATCATCAGGAACACGTACTCTGACGCTGTTGATATCGGACATCCTTCTGATGTACGCCACAGAGTCACGGCTCAGGTCACTTCTGATGAATGACTCGAATGAGGGTGTCTGCAGTATGCGTGACCCATCCAGTCTGTTCCAGCCGGAGTCGTAGAAACGGATGCGGCTGTCACGCAGTCCGCCGCTCTCCACCGTATGGACCACACATATCAGCGGTACGGAATCCCTGTAGTGGAAAAGTCTGATATCCACCTCGGAACTGCCCGTGTAGCGTATCCTGATGGACTGCCTGCTCAGGTACGTGAGCTCGCTATCACCGTCCAGACGATTGCGCACCACAGCCTTCATGCCGCTGTCATGAAAATCCAGCATGTCGAGCCTGTTTATGGAAGAAAGCATCGGAAGCACAGAATCCGGCATCGCGACAAAGAGGTCACGCACATCTGCGGCCCAGGCCAGAGACATGCACAGCGACAGGACATATGTAATAATGAGTTTTCTCATATCATGAAGCCAATACGGCACGAAGATAATAATCAGACTTCAAATATGCGGTCAGGATAAGCCACATTTTCCAGAAACAGGCCCTGTGCGGGTGCCGAATCTCCCGCCTTGCACCTGTCATGAGCCTTCACGATACCGGCGAATTCCTCAAGAGTAATCTTATGGCGTCCTACCTCCATCAGCGTACCGACGACAGCCCGGACCATATTCCTCAGGAAGCGGTCAGCCGTTATGGTAAAAGCCCACGCTCCCGGCCTCAGTTCCGTCCAGCGGGCTTCCGTCACCCGGCAGTTATTGGTTTTGGTATCGGTATGCAACTTGCTGAAACTCGTGAAATCGGCAGTCTGCAGAAGCAGCTGCGCAGCACGGTTCATAGCCTCGAAGTCTGGGCGATTGGGAAGACGCCAGGAATATGCGCGTTCGAACGGATCCTTATCCAGCGTCACGTAATACCTGTATGTCCTTGCAACAGCATCAAAACGTGCATGAGCATTGCTCCTGACCGGCACAATCTTCAGCACTCCGATGTCGTCAGGCAGTATTCCATTGAGCTTGGAGACCATCCAGTGCGTACTGGCCGGTGAATCCAGGTCAAAGTGCGCCACCATCAGCCCGGCATGAACACCTGCATCAGTACGGCCTGCACCCACCACTTGAATCTCACGTCGCAGGAAAAGCGTCAGAGCCTTCTCCAGCGTCTCCTGCACTGAAGGCGCCCCCGGTTGGATCTGCCATCCGCAGTAACGGGTTCCGTCAAATCTCAGATATATGAAATATCGCATCAGAGTCTGTTGGCAAGGTTCATTATATGGACAGCCGCAAGAGCAGCCGTCTCGGTGCGCAGACGCGACAGTCCCAAAGATACGGGAGTGAATCCGTTCTGCAGCGCCATCTCTATCTCGGCATGGCTGAAATCACCTTCAGGTCCTATCAGAGTCACCGTATCACGGCCCGCCTTCACACAGTCCGCCAGATGACGTTTCTCCTCATTCTCGCAGTGAGCGATAAACCGGTCCTCACCGCATCCGGACTGGACGAACCTGCGGAAATCCGTCATGGGGACCAGTTCCGGCAAGTACGCCTTCTGCGACTGTTTCATGGCCGCCACAGCTATGCGCTCCACCCTCTCCATCTTCATCACATCCCTCTCGGAATGTTCGGTCTTCAGAAAAACGATTCTGTCCACCCCTATCTCTACAGCCTTTTCGATGAACCATTCATTGCGTTCCATAAGTTTCGTAGGAGCGTACGCAAGTGTAATGCGCCCGCGCCACAGCGGTTCCTGCCTTTCACTCCGAGAGATGGATACGACACACCTCCTGCCGGCAACCGAACTGATGACAGCATCATGAAACGTACCCTTACCATCGGCAATGACAATCCCATCTCCCTCCCGGAGACGCAGGACACGAATGCAATGTCCGGCTTCATCCTCAGGAAGCTCCATCTCCGGCTGTACTTCCGGAACATAAAATATTCTCTTCTCCGACATGCGAACCTTACAAACCTATATAAAGTAAGCTGGAGTTGTCATCACGACAACTCCAGCTCGAATTAAAATCTAATACCATGAAAAACACGATGCAAATATACACAGTTTTTTCATGTACGTTATAGTCAGGTCTAAAAAATGCAGAGCTTTAACATTTTTTAATCTTGGCCTCCAATCATTCAACATACAGGACCAGTCCCTTGAGGTACTCGCCCTCCGGATGAAAGATATTCACGGGGTGGTCTGCCGGCTGATGCAACTGGCAGAGAATCCTCACGCTTCGTCCAGACAGGGCCGCGGCAGTGAACACTGCGGTACGGAACTGTTCCTTGGTGACCACCTGCGAGCAGCTGAACGTGAACAGCAGGCCTCCGCTGCGTATCTTGCGGAAAGCCTTCTCATTCAGCCTGCGATATCCCAGCAGAGCCCGTTTCAATGCATCCTTATGCTTTGCAAATGCCGGAGGATCCAGGACAATCAGGTCGTATATGGACTCCATCTCATCCATGAACTTGAATGCATCCTCCGCAAACGCCTCATGTCTGGTATCGCCGGGGAAATTATTCTCTACCCCCTGCCTCGTCAGTTCAATTGCACGGGCGGAGCTGTCCACGGAATGGACGAGGTTTGCGCCGCCGCGAAGTGCCGCCAGTGAGAAGCCTCCGGTATAGCAGAACATATTCAGCACGTTCCTGCCCGAGGCCATTTTCTCCAGGAGCGCCCTGTTCTCTCTCTGATCGATGAAAAGTCCGGTCTTCTGGCCGCTTATCCAATCTACCGGCATCTTCATACCGTACTCCAGCGGTTCATCCCCTTCAATCGGCCCGCCAATGAGATAACAGCCGGCCCTCTCCAGCTCAGCCTTGAACGGCAGCGTGGTCTCAGACTTGTAATAGACTGACTCCACCCTCCCCTGCATGATTTCCATCAGCACATCGGCAATCACCTCGCGTGCGAAGTGCATGCCGACGGAGTGAGCCTGAACGACCGCCGTACGGCCGTATATGTCAATGACCAGACCCGGCAGTCCGTCACCCTCGCCGTGCACCAGACGGAAGATACTGTGGTCATCGCGGTCTGTCAGTCCCAGCGAGCGTCTCACATCAAGCGCCTTGCCGAGCCTGTCCAGCCAGAATGCACGGTCTATGGCCACAGGGCTGAAACTCAGCACCCTGACGGCTATGCTGCCCACCTGAATATGGCCTGTGGCAATCCATTCGCCTCCGGAGGTATAGACATTCACCACATCCCCCTCGTCGGGATTGCCGTCTATAGTTGCGATGGCACCCGAGAAAATCCATGGATGGAACCGCAGCAGCGACTCCTCCTTACCTTTCTTCAGTATTACTTTCTTCTCCATTTCTTACAACAATCCTATAATCGCCAGACTTGCGGAGTCTGTTCAGAAAGCGGTATATACGGATGCATGCCCAGGCATCAATGGCAGCATACATGCACTGTCCCTCGCTGAGTTCATCCGCCTCCCAGTTGCTGAGCTGCTGGCCCTTGGATATTCTCTGGCCGAACAGCAGGGCGTACATCCTCTGAAGTCCCTTCTCCCTGATTCCCATCGAGCCGGCCAGTTCCTGCAGTTCCACAAAGTTCTGCGGCTCGATGGCGGAACGCCCTCTCAGGGAATTGAAGTCATCCTTGACGGACAGACCTATTTTTCTGACTTTTGAATTCGCAAGGAAGTCGCACACGAAGTCTGGCAGACCTATCACATTCAACCTGAACAGGTACGCTCTGTCGGCAGATGCCAGTTGCAGCAATGCTATCTTGTTGTACACTCCGCGTCTGAATGACGGACGGGTCTCCGTATCAAAGCCCACGACTCTCCTCGTCTTCAGATAGCTGATGGCTGATGCGGCGGCATCGACCGTATCGACCACAGTAATCGTGCCCGGGAATGTGACCTGCGGCATCGCCGGAATTGTCGTCTTGTCTATTGAATCTGCTATCGAAATCATTGTCAGACACCTGACATCCCTGTCCTCTTTGTTCAGACTGCGAAGATAGCATAAATAGACGCTCCGGAGTCCAAGCATACACCTTTTTTTATATCTTTACGTCCGAAAAGGACAAGAGATGGAAAAGACCAAGACATCACGCAAGAAGAAGAAAGAGACAGAATCCGTCCGTTCGGGACGCATCAGATCCGCATTGCACAATGACACCACATGGTTTGTCATAGGAGCATCAGTTGCACTGTTCTCGCTGTTCGTAGCCATTGCATGCTGTTCCTTCCTGTTCACGGGAGGAGCTGACCAGAGTCTGCTCGACGAGGCCGTGGCCGGTCAGGCCGCCAACAGTGCAGGGATGACAGGCGCAACGATGTCCGAGACCATCATCAACAGATGGTTCGGCATTCCCTCATTCATCCTCATTGCCTTCATCTTCGTCGCCGGATGCAACCTGATGAAGCTCACCAAAGTCCGTCTGGGCAGATGGTTCGTCAGCTGTGTATTCCTGACAGTGTGGATATCAGTCCTGTTCGCCATAGTCCTCACCCCGTTATTCAGCAGTTCGTTCATAATTCCGGGAGGCGGTCACGGAGAATTCGTCAGACAATGGCTTGAAACCAAAGTCGGCATTCCCGGCACCATACTGATACTTCTGCTCACAATGCTGCTGTTCTGCATCTGGCTCACCAGACGCACCATCGAATGGATTCGTGAGGTACTCTCGTTCAGAAGCCGTCCCGACAGCGAAGACACTGACATTCCGGCACCTGCCGATAC
>JAKSIW010000009.1 GCA_024398555.1 Bacteroidaceae bacterium
AAGAATGCGAAAATCATATTGTCAACAAAGACAGATCTTACAAGTAAATCGAAAAAGTGTTCCATAATTACTTCATGTTTTTAAGATTACTTTTCCTGAAGATCCGGATTCTTTGCACGATGGTACCAGATGATGCAGCCCACCAGGATAAGAGCCATAGGAGGCATCAGCATCAGACCATTGTTCATATAACCGTGAGCATAGCACCAATCCGGGATTATCTTGAAGCCCATCAGTTCGCCGCTGCCCAGGAGTTCGCGGACAAATGCCACGATGACCAGAATCAGAGCATAGCCGAGGCCGTTGCCGATACCATCCAGGAATGAATCCCAAGGCTTGTTCTGCATGGCAAATGCCTCCAGACGGCCCATCAGGATACAGTTGGTGATGATAAGTCCGATATAGACTGAGAGCTGGACGCTGACATCGTATGCGAAAGCCTTCAGAATCTCACTTACGATTGTAACCAGAGCGGCTACTACAACCAGCTGGACAATAATACGGATACGGTTTGGAATAGTATTTCTCAGGAGAGAAATGATTACGTTTGACATAGCCACGATGATGGTGACTGAGAGTCCCATTACGATGGCCGGTTCAAGCTTGGCCGTTACAGCCAGAGCGGAACAGATACCAAGGATCTGGACAACAACCGGGTTGTTCAACCACAGCGGCTGTTTCAATGCTTCATTATTCTTGTTTGCCATAACTGCCTTTATTTATTATGTTTGTCACAATTGGCATGATCACCATCACATTCTGCGTGATCACCGTCGCATTCAGTCTGCTCCGCCTCGCAGCAGTCACCGCCTTCACAGCCACCTTCGTGACCCTTGCAGCAGGCCTTTGTGAGGAATGGCATGTACTCTGCCAGAACAGTCTTGATCATGGCGTTCACACCGTTGGAGGTCATTGTAGCGGCAGTGATGCCGTCCACCTCGAACTGCTCGTCAGCAGCCTTGCCGAACTTTGTGACGGTCAGGGCTACTGTCTCGTCCTTCACGACGTTCTTGCCGATGAAACGGTCCTGGAAATACTGGGTGGCAATTTCGCCGCCAAGTCCCGGAGTCTCGCCGGAATGTGAGAAGTAAGTGCCGTAAATGGTATTGCGGTCCTCATTCAGGGCAATGTAGCCCCAGATCGGGCCCCAGAGACCGAGACCGTTCATCGGGATGATGAACTTTCTCTCCCCGTTCACCTCGGCAACGAAGATGTGCCTGCGGCCGGCAGCCAGCTCCTGCTTGTACTTGTCGCTGGTCTTGAAGTCGGCCTCATCGACCTGCTCGGACGGCTTGCCGTTCTCAGCCATCAGGAAGTCACCCTTGATGTACTCAGCGTATGTCGCTGCCACATCCTGAACATCCGTGATATTGAGAGCGGACAGGATCTGCTTTCTCGTATCGTTCTTGACATTAGCATCCTGACGGTCCTTCAGCACCTGTGATACAAACACCAGCAGGAAAGCCACGATGATTACCATAACGGCAGCATAGATGATGGTGTATGCATTGCTGTTGGTATTCAGGCCTTTCTTTGCCGGCTTGATTTCCTCGAACTCCGATGCCGGAGCCTGGCATACAGGACAGCTGTCAGGAGCCTTGTCTCCTTTGTGGACATAGCCACAAACCTTACATTTGAATTCCTTTGTAGCCATAACCTTATTTATTTACTCGTTTAGCACGTTTGTTGACATTGGCCTGAACCACGCAGTAGTCGATGAGCGGTGCGAAGCAGTTCATCAGCAGGATTGCGAGCATCATACCTTCCGGATAACCGGGGTTCATGACACGGATAGTGATGGCCATTGCGCCGATCAGGAAGCCGTAGATGAACTTTCCTGTCTCGGTACGGGCGGATGTCACAGGGTCGGTGGCCATGAACACTGCGCCGAAGCAGAAGCCGCCTACCACGAAGTGCTCGTACCACGGCATTGCAGCCATAGCTGAGTCAGGACCCACCTTGTTAAATATAAAGGCTACCAGACCGCCTCCTACAAATACTGACAGCATTGTCTTCCAGCTGGCGATTCCGGTGTAGAGCAGCAGCAGAGCGCCGAGAGCGATTGCGATGACGCTTGTCTCACCCACAGAGCCCGGGATGAAGCCCCATACCATGTTCCAATCGAAAGCGGGAGCAGCAGCGGCAGTCGAGGCTGTACCGAGCACGGTAGCCTGTGTGAAGCCGTCGATGGCAGATGAGCCAAGTCCGCAGATGGCATGATCCACAACCCATACTCCATCACCTGAGATGACTGAAGGATAGGCGAAGAAGATGAATGCACGTGTGATCAGCGCAACATTCAGGAAGTTCATACCTGTTCCGCCGAAGATTTCCTTGGCGAAAATCACGGAGAACGCTACCGCAATGGCAAGTATCCACAGAGGACATGTGGCCGGAACAATCATCGGAATGATGAAGCCCGACACCAGATATCCCTCCTGAATCTCCTCGTGCTTCCACTGGGCTACGGTGAACTCAATTGCAAGACCTACAACGTAGGAAACGATTATTCTTGGCAGGACTGCCAGGAAGCCGAACCAGAACATCGGCCAGAATTCAGTGGCGAGGCCGGCAGCGATGAAATGCTGATAGCCTACGTTGTACATACCGAACAGCAGAGCCGGGCAGAGCGCAATCACCACCATGATCATCATTCGCTTGCTGTCGAATGCGTCACGGATGTTGCAGCCGTTGCCGGTTGTGGTGTTAGGAACATAAAGGAAGGACTCGAAGCCTTCGTAAACCGAGCGGAAGGCATGCAGTTTGCCACCCTCCTCGAAGTTCGGTCTGATCTTATCCAGATAATTTCTAAGACTCATAACTTTTCCTCCTATCCTTTAGGCCATTTCGGCACGAAGTTTATCAAGGCCCTCGCGTACGATACGCTGGAGCTCAAGTTTGGATGAATCCACAAATTCACACAGAGCGAAGTCCTCAGGGGCCACCTCGTAGATACCGTAGGCCTCCATCTTGTCGATGTTGCCGGTGATGATGGCCTTGATCAGATATTCGGGATAGATATCCATCGGGAATACCCTGTCATACTCGCCGGACATGATCATATGACGTTCGCTGCCCTTGACACGGGCGTCAATATCATATTCCTTGCTGCAGGTAAGCCATGAGAAGAATGTACGGCTTACGCTGAATGTACCGAAACGCGGAGCTATCCAGCCCATGAATTCATTCACATCACTGCCCTCAGGAATCGCTGTGAGCATGTTGGAGAATGCTCCGAGCCAGCCGTTCATGTCGGTCTTCGCACCTGTCAGGACATTGCCGTTGATGATGCGCGAAGATGCAGCGTCTGCGATGCGACCGTTCAGGAGAGTAGCCAGATCTGCGCCGATGACAGCCTTGCAGTATGCAGGCTCATTCATTCTGGAACCGCCGAGAGCAATGACGCGGGTCATGTTCACCTTGCCGCTGTTGAACAGACGGCCGATGAAGATGACGACCTCAGGATCTACGGTCCATACGATCTCGCCCTTGTTGACAGGCTTGATGTGGTTGATCTGAACGCCTACGTTTCCGGCCGGATGAGCGCCCTTGAAGACGTACACGTCAACATTCTTGGCCTCGGTAAGAGCCGCCATGGTCTGCTTTGAACTGATGCCCAGGAATGTCGGAGCGATTCTGGAAAGTGCGCTGAGACCTGTCTGGAAATCCAGTTCATTACCGTTCAGCACAAATTCGAAATCCGGAGCCAGCGGCTTTGAATCGAATGCGGAGACGAAGATACCCTTCGGACTGTCTTCCGGTGATGCAATCACATCATACGGACGCTGACGGAAGAATCCGAACAGACCCGCCTCCAGCAGAGCTGAGAGGACTTCGCGTCCTGAAAGCGACTGAACGCTCTTGACGCCGAACTCAACGTACTCCTGAGTGCTGTCCGGAGTCACTACCACGGACATCACCTTACGACGGGCGCCTCTGTTGACAGCCTCGACCACGCCGCTTACCGGAGAAACGAACTTAACTTCGGGATGGTTCTTGTCGATGAACAGAGCCTCTCCCGCCCTGACTCTCTGCTGCTCCTTCACCACGAGTTTCGGGGTGACCCCGGTAAAGTCATCCGGACAGAGTGCGCAGCTCTTGGGAGCCTGCACGTCAGCCAACTTTCTTTCCGGTTTGCCGAGCAACCGAATGTCAAGACCTTTTCGTAATCTGATAATTTCTGACATTGATTAAGATTATATAATGAAAATATAAATTTCCCGGCGCGAAATTACAATTAATATAGCTTATTATTAAATAAAAAGGGATATTCTTATCAACAGGGAATGCCGGATCGGGACTGTGCGGGGCCAGTTCCCCTATATTTCCAAATAATATATTATATTTGCAGGTTTGAGTTACTGTAGTTAGTCCAAAGGAAATGAAATCCGGCAGGATAGTACATATCATTCTGGCAGCTCTGCTCGTGGCATACGCAGGCAGCAGCATCGTCATGCACAGCCGCAGCGTCAGAGACGAAGCAATGGAATGCATATCCGGCATAGCAGGCCACCTGATCGGCACGGAAGTCAGCATAGGCGACGCCGACTTCTCAAGACCATTCGGAATAGACCTGAAGGACCTCGTCCTGCTGACTCCTGACAGCGACACACTGATGACATCGGATGTTCTCTCCGTCAGACTGAAACTGCTCCCGCTTCTGAGGAAACAGCTTGAGATTTCAGGAGTCAGGCTCATCCGCCCCGACATCAGAATCTCACGTGATTCCATCGGTGCGGTTCCGAACTACCAGTTCCTCCTTGACAGGATTGCAAAGAACAAAGACGATGATGACGGAAACACCGATGGCAGTGTCAGCATCAATTCGATAATCATCCGCAACGGCAGGATAAGCAGTGACATCGCCGACCAGCCGCAGGACAGCCTGTTCCGGACATCGCATGTCGGGCTTTCGCGTCTCAATGCCAACATTTCCGTCAAAACCCTTTCCGCCGACACAGCGAGAGTCATCATCCGCGACCTCAGTTTCAGAGAGAGAGCCGGCTTCATGCTGCGCGGGTTCAGGGCTTCCGTAGAGGCGGGAGCACGGCAGACAGACATACGGGATGCCGACATCCGTACAGCAGACAGCAGGCTTCAGTTCGACAGAGCAAGCTTCGGCATCGGCATGGACGGAAGTGCGGGAGGTGCCATCCCCGTCAGGATAATATCAGGACCGTCCCATCTCAATCCGTCCGACTTCGCATCCTTCATGCCGCAACTGTCATCAGCTGATACCAGGATTGCGGTGAATGTCGATATCGACGGCGACACAGAACGGCTTCGCATCAGCAGTCTGGACTTCAGCAGCGATGAGAAAGGCCTGCTCCTGACCGTCAGCGGAGGTCTCAACAATGTGACTGACAGTATTTCCGCCGACAGACTCACGGCAAGGTATTCCGGCACAGCCGCCACATACGGATGGATACGACAGACACTGGCCGGATTCGGCATCCGGATCCCTGAAACCATAGGCAGCAGTATCGGCAACACTGACATCAGTCTCACCTGCGACGGAGACATCGGCAGTCATGTCATCGGATGCGATGTCAGGACATCGGCAGCCGGCAGTCTGTATGCGCTCTATTCCGGGCAGTCGGGCATCAGGAAGCTGAAGGTTTCATCCGGTTCGCTGAATATTGGAAGAATCACCGGTAACCGGTCATTGGGAAGAGTCAGGATGCAGGCCGATGCCAGATGCGACACCCGCGACAGTATGAACGTATCCGGATATGCCGACATCCGCATTCCGATGCTCGAATATGACGGATACAGTTACGACAGCATCCATATTTCAGGCAATCTGCTGAACGGCAGATACACTGCCAGCGCAAAGATATCAGATTCCCACGCCAGGCTGACCGCATCCGCCGACTACAGGCCGTCCGCCAATTCCCTGAGTGTCCGGCTGAACGCAGACAGCATAGACCTGGCCGCCACAGGGCTCAATGCGAAAGACAGCGTCTCCATAATATCAGGAGACATGACAGCCATTCTGACAGGCAGTGACATCGACAACATACGTGGCAGAATCACGGTAAATGACCTGCAGTACACCAATCCGACAGGTACCAGACCGTTTCACACCATCGAGCTGCTGATACGGGACTACATGGAGGAGCAGACTATGGCTTCCCTTTCCAGCGAGTTCATCAACGTCTCCATTGCCGGAAGATACAAGTTCAGCACACTCGCAAGATCCGTGAACGGCATATTCAAGGAATCGCTCCCGTCGCTCTACGGCGGTCTGATGAAAGGACGCAAAGACATCAGCCATTCGGACAACCTGTTCGACATAAGGCTGACGGTCAACGACAACGACATCCCTGAGCAGATGTTAGGCATCCCCCTCAGATTCAACGACATGCTCATACTCAATGTCCATGTTGACGATGCCTCTGAAAAGGGCGGCATAACCCTGATGGCGCCTTCCGTCTCATACGGTGAATATGGCATTACCGGCACAAACCTCTTTCTGGACCGCACGGGCGTGGACCTGTCCATGACCGTCTCGTCCGATATCAGTTCAGGTACTGCACAGCCGACCTCACTCTCCGGATTCATAGGAGGCAGTGATGACCGTCTGAGCGGTCTGTTCACATGGAAAGGACCCGATGAAGAGCAGTTCAGCGGGAATCTGATTGCCACAGCCACCTTCGGCCCTTACGACAGCAGTTCAGACGGACTCAAATGGCAGCTGGACATTGACAACAGCAATCTGGTATTCAACGGAACCGACTGGCGCATTGACAACACATGCATGGTTGCCAGCTCCGGACGATACGATATCAGAAACTTCCTCATCTCCCACGAAGACCAGTTCCTGAGTGCGGAAGGCACAGTTTCTGCAGACTCCACCGACATGGTTACTCTGAGAATGCAGAAAATCGACCTGGCAGACCTGATGGGCATGACCGGCCGGAACGCCCTTGACCTGTCCGGCATCACATCCGGTGAGATAGTGGCGAGATCAGTACTTGCACGCCCTATACTCTCCGGAAGCATACAGGCCGACGGTCTCGGACTCTTAGGAACGCATTTCGGTGACGTAGCCCTGGACGGCCGCTGGAACAACGACAGCAGGAAAGTGGAGATAAGCACAGACATTGAAAGCGAAGAAGGTGAAATGACCTATATCGGCGGTACCTACTCTCCGTTGTCAGACAGCATAGACTTTGGGATTGACGCCACGAATCTGGATGTATATTTTCTCAACCATCTGCTGCCGGAGAGTGTTTTCAGAGAGGTCAGGGGCAATGTAACCACAATTCAGGGTCTGCGGCTGTCAGGAACGGTCAGCAGCATGGACCTGGAGGGTGCAGCCATTCTGCACGACGGCTATTTCGATGTGGCACCGAACAACTGCCGTTACACTATCGATGGCGACACTCTGCGATTCGAACCCGGCAACATGATATTCCGTGGCATACATGTCAACGACGAAAAGGGCAACCAGGGTATAATGAACTGTTACGTCGGCCACACACACATGCATGACTTCACAGTCAGTCTGGACGTTGCATCAGAAGGGATAAAAATTTACAGCGTACCCAAGACGGAGACTGCCACCATATACGGAGAAATGTATGTCGGAGGTCATCCGCAGCTCATCTCCACATCCGGCTCCACATCCATTACCGGCCCGTGCATCTCCGCCCCCGGCACTGAAATCCATCTCAACATAGGCAGGAACAGCAGCAGCGACTACCAGTTCCTGACCATCCGCGATGCAGAACTGGCAGGAAATGAGGAACAGAAAATGGAGAAGCCACAAGCGACGAGAATCAGGAAGAGTTCATCAGGATTCAGCATGAGCCTGGATCTCGAAGCGACAGACGATGCCCAGATTTACATAGATATGGGAAGCATCAACGGCAGGACCACAGGCAGAGGCAACATGCAGCTCAATTACAGCAGCCGCAGCGGCATGTCCATATTCGGAAGTTACCAGGCTTCCGGAGGCAAATGCGCCCTCTCCCTACAGGACCTCCTGCGCAAGGAGTTCACGTTGCTCGGCAGCAGCAGAATCGTCTTCAACGGAGATATCAACTCAAGCTCTCTGGACATACATGCTTCCCACAGCGTCAGCTCCGTCTCCCTGCTGGACCTTGACGCCAGCGCCGGCAATTCATCCAGAGTCAACGTCAACTGTCTGATGGATGTCACCGGCACTATCGGCAATCCGCAGCTCGGATTCAATGTGGAGCTGCCACAGGGTTCGCCTGACGAGAACGACCTCGTACGCAATGCAGTCTCCACTGAGGAACAGCGCAACATGCAGTTCATGTACCTGTTGGCTTTAGGAAAATTCTATACATACGACTACTCAGGCAACGGCGGTGAGGGAAGCAACAACTCCACTGCAGCAATGGAATCCCTGCTCAACTCCACGGTAAACGGTCAGATAAACAATCTGCTTGCCCAGGTCATAAGCAGCAACAATTTCACGCTTTCCAGCAACGTCAGTACAGGATATCTTTCCGAAAACAACGACGCCACATTCGTTGACAACACGTTCGAGGGTATTCTGGAGGCCCGTCTTCTGAACAACAGACTCATCATGAACGGTAACTTCGGCTACAGACAGAACGCACTCAACAACTCGTCCAACTTCATCGGCGACTTCGAACTCAAGTGGCTTCTGTTCCCGAAGGCCGGCATCAGCATACTGGGCTACAACCGCAACAACCAGCGGTATTTTACAAAGACCACGCTCAATACACAAGGTATCGGCGTGGCCTATCAGACTGATTTCTAATCAAAGAAAGGAGAGAATCAATACGAACGGGCGAAGAGTACGCGTCGTGACGACGGTTTGCCCGTATAGATGCACTTGCCGTCTTCGGTCGTATCGAAGTCCATCGGGATGCAGCGGATGGTAGCCTTGGTCTCCTCCTTGATCTTAGCCTCCGTCTCAGGTGTGCCGTCCCAATGTGCCAGAACGAAGCGACCGTTCTCAATCTGCTCCTTGAACTCATCGTAAGTATCGACTTTGACCATACGCTCGTCCCTGTAGCTGAGAGCTTTGCGGAAGATGTTCTCCTGAATCTCATCAAGCAGCGTCACCACCCTGTCCTCAATGCCTTCAATCGGCATTGACTCCTTCTCAAGAGTGTCACGGCGCATCACTTCGAGAGTGCCGTTCTCCAGGTCACGCATACCGAGCACGAGACGTACCGGAACTCCCTTGACCTCGTAGTCGGCGAACTTGAAGCCCGGACGCTTGTTGTCCGCATTGTCATACTTGACGCTGATACCGCGTGCCTTCAGTCCATCCACGATTGAAGCAACACGGGCATCTATCTTCTGCAGGTCCTCCGCATTCTTATAGATAGGTACGATTACCACCTGTATCGGAGCGAGCTTCGGAGGAAGCACCAGACCGTTGTCATCAGAGTGAGCCATGATGAGTGCTCCCATCAGACGTGTGGAAACACCCCATGAAGTAGCCCACACATAATCCAGTTTATTCTCCCTATCTACAAACTGCACCTCGAATGCCTTTGCGAAATTCTGTCCCAGGAAGTGTGAGGTACCGCACTGCAGTGCCTTGCCGTCCTGTGTCATGGACTCGATGGTATAAGTGTCGAGGGCTCCTGCGAAACGCTCGGTCTCTGACTTCACGCCACGGACAACAGGCAGTGCCATCCAGTTCTGGGCGAAGTCGGCATAGACGTTCTGCATCTTCCTTGCCTCTGCTTCCGCCTCCTCACGTGTGGCGTGAGCCGTATGGCCTTCCTGCCAGAGGAATTCTGCCGTGCGGAGGAACAGACGCGGACGCATCTCCCAGCGCATTACGTTGGCCCACTGATTGATAAGTATAGGCAGGTCGCGGTATGACTTGATCCAGTTCTTGTATGTACTCCAGATGATTGTCTCGGATGTAGGACGGATTATCAGCTCCTCCTCCAGTTTTGCAGCCGGATCCACAATGACTCCCGAACCGTCCTCGGCATTCTTCAGACGGTAGTGGGTGACAACGGCACATTCCTTGGCGAAGCCTTCCACATGCTCGGCCTCCCTGCTCAGATAAGACTTGGGGATGAGCAGCGGGAAATAGGCGTTCTGATGACCTGTCTCCTTGAATTTTGCATCCAGCACCTCGTGCATCTTCTCCCAGATGGCGTATCCGTAAGGCTTGATTACCATACATCCGCGCACCGGGGCCTGTTCAGCCAGATCAGCTTTGACTACCAGCTCATTATACCATTGTGAATAATTCTCACTCCTCTTGGTCAATCCCTTTAATTCTGTTGCCATTATAATAGTGTATTTATTTTCCGCCGCAAAGTTAGCAATCTTCAAAAATAACTCGGTAATCTCTCCGATTCTTTTTCGTCTGAAAGGACATAGCGTGTTTTTTTCATATCTTTGGCACTGTATGTTGAAAGACCGTATCAGACATCTGCTTTCCACCGCGCTGTTACTACTGTCTGTCGCACAGTTCAGCAGCGCAGAAACTACTGCAACAAGGATTCTCTCAGACCGTATCCGTACCCTGCAGGTACAGAAGAACGGCGATTGGGAGGAGCTGCCGGTCATGCGCCTGAACCAGGACGACTTCATAAGGATATCATTTGATGAGATGTCGCACCGCTACCGTCGCCTCACCTACTCCATCAGCCACCGTATGGCGGACTGGTCCGAGTCAGACCTGCTTGAGAGCGATTTCATGGACGGCTTCAACGACCAGCCGATTGAGGATTTCGAAAACTCCGTAAACACGACTTTCCTATATACGCACTACACCCTCGACATCCCTAACGACGACGTCACGCTGCTTGTATCAGGCAACTACATGGTCACTATCAGAGATGACGAAGACGGCACGGAGCTGGCACGCGCCTGCTTCTCCGTATGCGAGGACGGAGCATCCATAAGCGCAGTTCTCAGCGGCAATACCGACATAGACACCAATGAGAGACACCAGCAGATGGAAATCCGTCTGAACTATTCGGGACTTCCCGTCATTGACCCGGAGCGTGAAATCAATGTCCAGGTCATGCAGAACCGTCATCCGGGCACAGAAGTCACAGATCTGAAGCCGACGCATCTCACTCAGTCCGGAATGGAGTTCACGCACAGTCACAAGCTGATATTCCCCGGCGGCAATGAATACCGCCGTTTCGAGATAATCAACATGTACGATTATCTGCAGCACGTCGACAGAGTAGATTTCTTCGACCCCTATTTCCATGCACTTCTCATCCAGGACACACCGCGCCGCGAATACCGCTACGATCAGGACCACAACGGCCGCTACTTCATCCGTTACAGCAGGGCTGACGACAGTAATGTTGAAGCGGACTACCTTCTTGTCCACTTCTCCATGAAGGCTCCGCACTACTCAGACGGGGAGCTGTATCTGGACGGTGACTTCACATACGGCAGACTCTCAGATGAGTTCAGAATGGAGTACAACGAAAGAACCGGCTGCTACGAAAAGATACTTCCGCTCAAGATGGGAGCATACGACTACAGATATCTCTTCGTACCGTCCACCCCGCAGTCCGCGCTTTCATCCGGCGCTGCCAGAAGCTTCGAAACATCCCGCACCGAAGGCGACAGCTACGAGACCTCCAATGAATACGAGATTATGGTATGGTTCCGCGAACCCGGTTCCCGTTACGACCGTCTGGTCGGAGCTTCCGATGTCCGCATGTCGGAATAATCAGTGAAGTCGCAGTACTTCGGGACTTTTTCTATCTGTCCGGGCACCTTTCAATCACGATGCCATAGTTTGTCCATGCGTTCTTTTATTTTCATCTCCTGAGGATTGGGCTGGGCTGTCCAGAAACGGGCATCCCTTATGTCGTCAGGCAGGAACTGCTGCTCCACAAAATGACCCTCATAGTCATGGGCGTACTTGTAGCCATCGCTGTAACCGAGGTCCTTCATCAGCTTGGTCGGGGCATTCCGCAGATGAAGCGGAACCGGCAGATTGCCCGTCTCCTGCACCTTTGCGAGCGCAGCGCCTATACCTAAATATGCGGAATTGCTCTTCGGACTCGTAGCCAGATAGACGGTAGCTTCTGCCAGAGGAATACGTCCCTCCGGCCATCCCACCTTCATGACTGCGTCAAATGCGGCATTGGCCAGCAGCAGTGCATTGGGATTGGCCAGACCGATGTCCTCGGACGCCGATATCACCAGTCTGCGGGCGATGAACGCAGGGTCCTCCCCACCCTCCACCATACGGGCAAGCCAGTACAGAGCTCCGTCAGGGTCGCTTCCACGGATGGATTTGATGAATGCAGAAATAATATCGTAATGCATCTCACCATCCTTGTCGTATGCCAGCGGATTCTGCTGAAGACGCTGGTTCACTATGCTGTCAGTGACTGTCACATCTCCGGATTCAGCCTCTACGACCAGTTCAAGAATGTTCAGCAGCTTGCGTGCGTCGCCTCCGGAATAGCGCAACAAGGCTGTCGTCTCCTTCAGTTCGATGTTACGTTCCTTGAGATAGCTGTCACTGTGTATGGCCCTGTCTGCAAGAGCCAGCAGATCGTCCTTGTCAAGGGAATTCAGCACATAGACCTGCATTCTGGAAAGCAGAGGGCGTATTACCTCGAAAGACGGATTTTCGGTGGTGGCACCAATCAGCGTCACGACCCCGGTCTCCACAGCATTCAGCAGCGAATCCTGCTGTGCCTTGTTGAAACGGTGTATCTCGTCAATGAACAGAATCGGACTGCCCTGGTTGAAGAAGCGGCTGTTTCGCGCCTTGTCCAGCACATCGCGCACATCCTTCACACCGGCGCTGACAGCACTCAGCGTATAGAACGGGAGTTCCAGTTTTTCGGCAACTATCTGAGCCAATGTGGTCTTGCCCGTTCCCGGAGGACCCCACAGAATGAACGACGAGACGCGGCCGGACTCTATCATCCGGCGCAGCACCGCACCTTCGCCCACAAGGTGACGCTGTCCGACGTAGTCTTCGAGCGTGTGCGGCCTCATTCTCTCAGCCAGCGGTTTCATACAGTATCGCAAAATTACCTTTTTTATTCAGTGAAGCCACGCTCTGATGGAAAATATCCACTATCTTTGACGAAAAGACGGCACAAAGGTGGGAACACTGTCAATACTCATACCTGCATACAACTGGGACTGTTCGCAGCTAATCTCCGATTTGCACGCGCAGGGAGAAGCCTTGGGTATAGAATACGAGATTATCGTAGCAGATGACCATTCCGGCAATGATGACACTCTGCAGGCCATCAGCCGCACTGCCCAAGCCCTGGAACGCTGCCGTCTCATTGCACTGGGTCAGAACATAGGCCGCTCCGCCATACGCAACCTACTGGCAGACAATGCCGTATATGACAAGCTCCTATTCATGGACTGCGATGCCGAAGTTTGTTCGGACACGTTTCTGAAAGACTACCTGACCGCAGCAGCAAAAGCAGATGTGGTATGCGGAAGCGAGCGTCACCCTGACAAGCTTCCATGCCCCGGAGTGGAACTGCGTTGGAAATACGAAAGAAAAGCTGACACCAGACGCAGTGCCGGGCACCGTTCCCGCACCCCCTACGCCAGATTTTCATCCTTTGCCTTTCTGATTTCACGCGAACTGTTCCAGAGCATCAGGTTCGACACATCGTTCATCGGATACGGATACGAAGATGTGGTGTTCGGAATGGAACTGGAAAGGCACGGCGTATCTGTTCTGCACATCGACAATCCGCTGTTCAAGCCCGAAGCTGACGACAACGCCACCTTCCTGGCCAAGACCGAAGAGTCTATGAGAACCCTGCTCGCTCACAAGGAGCTGATAGGCGGTGGCTCGTCCCTGCTGACACATTACAGC
The DNA here is from genome assembly GCA_024398555.1 of Bacteroidaceae bacterium. Classification (GTDB taxonomy): domain Bacteria; phylum Bacteroidota; class Bacteroidia; order Bacteroidales; family Bacteroidaceae; genus Colenecus. Next base: position 13,811 of record JAKSIW010000009.1, read on the forward strand.
CGCATTGAAAGGCTTCATCTGACATTCCTGCTGGGAATGCTCAGTCCCTTCATGCCTCTCATCAGGAGGAATCTTCTCGGGCATCATCCGTCGCTGGTTCTGTTCTCACTATACAAATTGTTGTATATCAATAGCATCAAATCATGACAGAAGATACTAGGACTGCACTGATCCAGGCAGCTGACAGATACGAGACCACCAGTTTCATTACAACCGACCCGATACAGTTTCCGCACCGCTACACGCTCAAGCAGGACATCGAAATCTCCGCACTTGTCTCAGCGTGGATGGCGTACGGCAGCCGCAAGGTATTCCTTCAGATTCTGAACCGTATGCACAACGGAATGGATGCCGCCGGAGGACCCTACCGCTTCATCGCGTCAGGCGCATACCTGCAATGCTGCGAAAAGCCGGACAAGTGCCTCTACCGTTTCTACCGGCATTCGGACTATCAGGCTCTTTGTGACAGACTCAGGACTCTGTACGGCAAATACAGTTCAATGGAAGAGCTGTTTGATCCTTCAGCCTCACTGGCCGCCAACGTACACACGTTCTGCACCTTCTTCAATGGCATAAACGGCATCCCCGTTCCCGGCAGTCCGTCAGCCAACAAAAGGCTCTACATGTTCCTCCGCTGGATGGTGCGCAGGGAAAGTCCAGTCGATTTCGGTATATGGACACGTATCTCACCAAGTGCTCTAATCATACCGCTCGACACTCATGTCTATCAGGTAGCGACATCACTCGGCATCACGTCACGCCGAAACGCCGATCTCAAGACTGCCGTCGGGATTACCCGCGCCATGGCTGAAATCTGGCCCGACGACCCTGCTCGCGGCGACTTCGCCCTCTACGGACAAGGCATCGGGGACTGACCACGACAGCGTCAGTTCCAATGTCATCATCTCTTTTTGTCACCGGACCCGGATGCCAATCGGTATTGCTTGGTTATTAAGGCATAGCCGCACCTGCGGCACAGCGGTTCCACGGCTTTGTGCCGGGTGAAGCCGTCATATATGCGGCCTGCACGTTCTGATGCGAGAATCTCTTCCAACGGCTGAGCGAAAAGATTGCCTAAGGTCATATTGCCGTCATGATCCAGGCAGCAGGGCACGACACTGCCGTCAACAAGCACCCCGAACTGATTGCGCAGGGCATAGCAGAACACATCTTCGCCGTACTCCTCCGTATTGTCATCCGGCCAGTCGAACATGCTGTCATACTCCAGAAATATCCTGTCGGCAATCTTTGCGCCTCTGTCATGACATGTCCATTCATCAGGCAGATACCTGTGCAGGATCTCTATGATCTTTTCGTTTTCGCTGTCATATCCGCCATTGTTCCAAAGGCGCAGCACCACGATGACATTCTCCGATGCAGCATGCTTCGCAAATCCGGCGACAGAAGCAAGATAGTTATCCAATGTCATTGCCGGAGCATCCGGATTGCCTTCGTGTGAATGCAGCGAAATGTTTACCTTGTACGGCCCGGATTCAGCCAGACCTGCCGCCATCTGTGAAATGGACGAAGACTGTCCGCACAGCAGAGTTCCATTGGTTGTAACTACCGGAATGAAACCCTTTGCCCTGGCCCTCGTGATAAAGAGAGGCAATGAGGGATTCATCAGAGGCTCTCCCATCAGATGGAAATACAGGAAGCGCACCTTCCCGCGCAGGCGGTCCGTAAGGATTTCGAATTCATCCGCAGACATGACCCGGGGTTCACGTCTGTGACCTGCGCAGAAGATACACTTCAAGTTGCATACATTCGTTATTTCCAGATAGCAGCGGCTTATCATGTCACTTGGTCGGAGTCACCAGATTCCTGAAGGCGTGTCCGAAAATGAGATAGCCGGTATTGCCCGCAATAGTACCTTCGTTCTGTCCCCAAAGGAATGGCCAGTCATCATAGTTCTCGAAATGGTCCGGATGGCGGAACAGAATGCCTGGTGCCACATTGCCGGGAATGAACGAGAAATCCGCACGGTTATTGCCGTAGAAGACTGATTTCGGATGAGTTGCGCCCACAGCCGCAACAAGTGAATAGTTGTGATACGGATGACATCCGAACATATAGGCCATCGCATTGTATGCGTATGTCCTGTCAATGATGTCCGGGAAATACATTGCCGCAAATGCCGCAGTGGTTCCGAATGACACCACACTGCCGCCGCCGGCCCAGTTGCCTGTACCTATTGGAACACTGTACGGATTCTGCTTGGAAATGTTGTCCAGATACTCCTTGTACTTGACAACATAGGGACGAAGTTTCTCCTTGTACGAAGCATCCATATACGGGATGGCATCCATAGCGGTACCGATTGCAGAATTTGAATTGCGCTCCAGAGCCGGCCATATCTGTGCTGAGAACTTGTCCAGATAACTCTGCTCACCTGTCGAAACATACAGCTGCAGGTTGGTGCCCATGTCGCTGCCGCCGTTTCCGCGACGCGAACCGCGTCCGTTCTGCTGACGCTGTGCATTCAGCTCATTCGCCTCCTTCATCAGTCTCTTGGACTGAGTCAGAGCCCGCTCGGCCAGCTCGTCATCATATCCGCGCAGCACACGGCTGGCAGCCGCAAACATCGTAGCGGCACGGAAATCCAGTCCGGCATCACGGCTCGTGAATGCCCACATGTCATCAGGTGTTCCGCTGGACAGACCGTCTGCAGACTTCTCGTACGGACGGAGTGACGGGTCGTAATGGAGACCATCGGTAATGGCGGCGGCATCACCCAGATGATGGTAGTTGTCCAGAACAGAGTTGGACAGCGTCTGCGCCATGTGTCCGATATTCTCAGCCTGTGCCACCAGATTCAGAACACCGTGACGGATGAACTGCAGCATATCAGGTGTGCCGTCCGGACGGTGCAGGTCCACGTAACGCTGCTCCTCGCTGACGAAGGTCTCGTCGCGCATCGGCCTGAAACGTTCCCAGATGGTCACCATGTTCTGAACCACGCTGATGTTGGAACCTGTCTCGATATCGAAGTCACCCGCATCGAAATAGCCGCCCACATTGAGTCCGGGGATCAGTTCCAGAGCCTTGTATTTTGTATCGGTGCTGTCACCCTGCCAGTGCAGGTCAAAGTGGTCGGTAGGAGCCGGGGCCTGCAGATAGCCCTCCTTGAACGGTTCGCCGTGCCAGATGCGGTAGCCCTCATTCACAGTCATGTGATTCATGTGGATAGGAATCCACACATCGCTCGTAGCACTCGTTATCTCATCATACACGTTATTGTCAATCAGGAAATTCTCAGTTCTTACATCTCCATACTGAATGAAGTAGATACCCTCCTCCTGTACCTTGGAGAAATCGAACTTGACGTAGTTGTACTTGTAGAACTCGCCCCACACGTCTGTCGGGCCTTCGAAGCAGCGGCTTTCGCTACCGTCCTCACCGATGCGCCACAGACTGGCCTTGTCAAGAGGCTTGTCATTCCTGTCAAGCTCTATGACCGCAACCTTGGGCTGTTCCGGCAGATATCCTACCTGGGAATAACCCACATTCGGCTTGCGGATCCAGTCCCTGACAGAATTCGGAGTGATGGTCCAGCTCAGCACCTTGCCGGTCCTGCCTGACGGAAGCAGGCTGCGGAGGACATACCATCCGTTCTGAGCCAGCATACGGCCGTCATACAGCATCATATCCACATCGGAAGTAATGGTAATCATCCGCTCAGGCACATCGGGAGCCATGACAATACGGCGTCCTGTCTCCATCGGCAGAGGATCCACAAACTGGTCGGTGCCGCGGTCATCGTATGTCCTGTAGCCCTTGTACTGACGAACCTTCTCGCTGTTGGGACGTGCCACTGTCTGACTCACGGCGTAGCGCGGGAAACGGTTGTAGCGTCCGTCCATGACGTATGTCCTGTTCCAGTACTGGGATGGCAGAAACTCCAGATTGAAGCCCGCATCGCCTTCCAGTCCGGCGGGAAGCGGCTCGTCCAGCCACACAGACAGTTCGATGTTCTCACCGGCCGACTTGACGACGAGACGAGAATTGAAACTGTAGTCCTTGTAGCGGAGTGCCACCTCGATGCTTCCGTCCTCCTTGCTGACGGTACGTTTCGGGCTCTCCGGCACGAGGTCCCACTGCTCAGGAGTGTTGCTCAGACGGACAGCACCGCCCTGGACAGTCCTCACTCCGTGATGTATTATCTCCAGTCCTGAATTCTTCTCATCGTTAAAACCTCCTGAGAAGGTATTGCTGTAAACCAGCACGTTCACGCCACGTTTCTCGAAATACTCCTGGTCGTTCAGAACGAACCCCTGAGAGACTGCACTAACACAGGGTACAGCCACGGCGACAAGCGCTGCAAGTAAAGTTCTCTTTTTCATATCATGCACATTTTCTAACAGTAAATTTTCTTTCGCAAAAATAATAAAAAACTTATCACATATCCTTCATTGCTGAATCACCGGGGTATTTCCAATCTGCCGCTGTTAATAAACTATCGTGCGTCTCCCTGCAGATTTTGCCGTAAAAGAAGTAAATTTGCGGAAAATTACGCGCGTATTATAATAAACAGGTACAGATATGGCAGAGACCGGTACGAATGAAAGCAGTGAGAAAAAGAGTCTGAACTTCATCGAAGAGATTGTGGTAAGGGACCTGGCAGAGGGAAAGAACGGAGGAAGAGTACAGACCCGCTTCCCGCCGGAACCCAACGGATACCTGCATATCGGCCATGCCAAAGCCATCTGCATGGACTTTGGAATTGCACAGAAGTACGGCGGAGTATGCAACCTCCGCTTCGATGACACTAACCCGACAAAGGAGGACACCGAATACGTTGATGCCATCAAGGAGGATATCCAGTGGCTCGGATTCCAGTGGGGCAGCGAATTCTACGCATCGGACTACTTCCAGCAGCTTTGGGACTTTGCCGTTGAGCTAATCAAGGAAGGCAAAGCATATATCGACGAACAGGATCAGGAGACCATTCTATCACAGAAGGGTACCCCCACCCAGCCCGGCATCAACAGCCCGTACCGTGACCGCCCGATTCAGGAGAATCTGGACCTCTTCTACAAGATGAACAGCGGCGAACTGGAGGAAGGCTCCATGGTGCTGCGTGCCAAGATTGACATGGCGCACAACAACATGCTGTTCCGCGACCCGATTATCTATCGCATCGTCAAGACTCCGCACCACCGCACAGGCACCAAGTGGAAGGCATACCCGATGTACGACTTCGCACACGGACAGAGCGACTTCTTCGAGGGTGTCACCCACTCTCTCTGTACTCTCGAGTTCTTCCCGCACCGTCCGCTCTACGACCTGTTCATAGACTGGCTCAAGAAGGGTGAGGACCTCGATGACAACCGTCCGCGTCAGAATGAGTTCAACAAGCTGAACCTCAACTACACTCTGCTGAGCAAGCGCAACCTTCTGGCCCTTGTCCAGAACGGGATGGTATCAGGCTGGGACGACCCGCGCATGCCGACCATCTGCGGTTACCGCCGTCGCGGCTATACGCCCGAGGCCATCAGGATGTTCGTGGACCGCATCGGTTACACCAAGTTCGATGCATTGAACGACATGGCGCTCATGGAATCAGCAATACGCGAGGACCTGAACAGACGTGCCAACCGCGTATCAGCTGTTCTTGACCCCATCAAGCTGACCGTCACAAACTATCCGGAGGGACAGAGCGAGGATTTTGAGGCCATCAACAACCCCGAGGATCCGGAAGCCGGTTCACATAAGATTACATTCACACGCAATCTGTGGATAGAGCGGGACGACTTCATGGAGGATGCGCCTGCCAAATACTTCCGCCTGACACAGGGTCGTGAGGTCCGTCTGAAGAACGCATACATAGTACTCTGTACCGGCTGCCGCAAGGGCGAGGACGGTCGTGTGGAGGAGGTATTCTGCGAATACGTACCGAACACCAGAACCGGAGAGTCCGACTGCAACCGCAAGGTCAAGGGCACCATACACTGGGTCAGCCGCGAGCACTGTATCAAGGCCGAAGTTCGCATATACGACCGTCTGTGGAAGGTGGAGAACCCACGCGACGGAATGGCAAAACTTCTGGACGAGGGCATGTCACCCGTAGAGGCCATGAAGCAGATGCTCAATCCGAATTCACTGGAGATACGCGAGAACTGCTATGTGGAAGAGTGTCTGGCGGGCACCAGGCCCATGGACCACTTCCAATTCCAGCGCATAGGCTACTACTGCACTGACAAGGACTCCACCCCGGAGCATCTGATATTCAACCGCACGGTATCTCTGAAGGATTCCTGGGGTAAGATAAACGCAAAGTAACCGGCAACGACAGTCAACTGACAGCGGAAGTACTGAATGAAGGAGAGTCAGTCATCATACTTTGACAGCAACGAATTTCTCGAGTTGCTCAACAGTTACGAAAGCATGGGACAGGATGGTGTCTCGCGCTATTTCGATGGCATTGACATCTCCAATCTGGCAGAATTCTACAGTTCCACCGACGAGGACGACAAGGCTCTCGACGCCATCAGATACGGTCTGTCAGTCCACCCTTCGGACCCCGACATACTGATTGCCTACGGTCACCTGCTTCTCAAACAGGGAAAGAGCAGCGAAGCAGGCGCAGTGGCCGATTCCATAAGTGAGACCAATGGCCGTGAGCTGCTTTTCCTCAAGGGAAGCATTGAACTTTTCGACGAACATCCCGACATGGCAGACGTGCTGTTCTCACAGTCCGTCGAAGCAGGTGACGAAGACCTCGGTCTGTACGCCGACATCATTTCCCTATACATCGACTACGTACAGTACGACTACGCACAGAAGTGGATAGACAGAGGACTGTCCATCGAGCCCGACTACAAGGACTTTCTCGAACAACAGGCCGACCTGTTCTTCGCCACTATGCAGTACGACAGGGCTGCGGATCAGTACAACCGTCTTCTGGACGAATCACCCTACGACATCTACTATTGGGAACAGCTGGCTTGCATCGCCTACAGGCAGGAGGACTGGGCCAGGGCTCTGGACTGTTTCGAATACATCGAGGCCATCGACCCTATGTATGACTCAATGGAACTCATCAGGGTGGAATGCCTGATTGAGACCGACCATTATGCTGATGCCGAAGCCAGGCTTCGCAAGATGATAGGCGAAGAACCCGAATCCGGTGAGGTGGCATTCCTTCTGGGCAATGTGCTGGGTCTGCAGCAGAAGAGCGAGGAAGCTGTCGGGTATCTCTCCCAGGCAGTGGAGCAATATCCGGAAGATCCGCAGATGCATCTCCAGCTGGCAGCCGCACAGCATGACTGCGGACGTTACGAAGATGCCGCAAACAGCCTCATCAGAGCATTCAGATGCGGTTCACCGTCCCATCCTGACAACATCAGACATCTGGTTCTCTCCCTGCTTCAGGAAGACAGGACCGAACTGGTATGCGACATGCTCAATGCACTGTTCGACATTCCGGACCTTGACATGAAGGAATACTCCTCCTTTCTGACTCCGCTGGCCATGTGCTGCTGGCAGTCAGGACGTTACGAGGACTTCCGCAGATATTTCAGCATCGCTTTCGACAATGATCCGGCAGCCACGCTCAGACTATTCGGGATTCAGGACCTCAGCACCTCCAAGGAGACAGCCACTGACATTCTGATTCACGTAGCCCGTCATCAGTCGGAAAACAATAACATCACAGCTACACAACAGAACTAGAAATGGAAGAGATAGGAATACTTCAGTGGTGTCTGGAACACCTTAATTACTGGACGATTACGTTTCTGATGACAATCGAGAGCTCAGCCATCCCATTCCCGTCAGAAATCGTCGTACCGCCGGCTGCATACCATGCCGCCGCCACCGGTGAAATGAACCTGTTCCTGATTATTCTCTTCGCCACATTGGGAGCATTTCTCGGTGCCGCAATCAACTATTTCCTGTCACTGTGGCTTGGGCGCCCTATTATCTACAAGTTCGCCGACAGCAGACTTGGACACATGCTCACCCTCGACAGCAGCAAAATCAGCAGAGCAGAGGAATATTTCAATGCACACGGGGCCGTCTCCACACTGGTGGGACGCCTTATTCCTGTCATCCGTCAGCTCATCTCGATACCCGCCGGTCTGTCACGCATGAACTTCGCCAAATTCGCCTTGTACACATCACTCGGCGCCGGCGTCTGGAACATTGTACTGACACTTCTCGGATACTTTTTAGAGAGAATCGTCCCTGAAGACCAGCTGATTGACACCGTCACCAAATACAGTCACGAGATAGGCTTCGGCATTCTCGCCCTGGTTGTGATTGCCGTACTGATCATTATTGTCAAGAAAAAATTCAAACAGGCACGATGATAAATTCAGACAGCCAGCCGACATACAGTCTTCAGACCCAGAATCTCGGATTTGAGACAATCATCAATGCACGTGAACTTGGAGGATACAGAATGCCCGACGGCAGAACCGTCAAGCACGGTCTCCTGCTACGCGGTGGTGCGCTCTGCAACACATCACACAAGGAACTGATATTACTTCGCGACAAATATCATCTGGCACGCGTATTTGATTTCCGCACCAGTTTTGAAGTGGACAGAGCCCCGGACAGACCTGTCTCTGAAGCGAAATACATCTGGTTGCCGGCCTTCGATGAAGACAGCATGACAATGGCGAAGATGGCTCTGCCCCCTGAAGCCTACAAGGATCTGGGCGGATGGCTGGTGGAGCGCGCTCACATGCCCGAGGTACAGGAAATAGCCCGCAACATGTATCCCATCATGATAACCACAGAGTTCACTCAGGTACAGTATGCCGGTTTCTTCCAGAATATCCTCAACGCCGAAGAAGGTGCCATCTACTGGCACTGTTCCCAAGGCAAGGACCGCACAGGTCTCGGGTCAGCGCTCATCCTCGCCGCCCTCGGAGCGGATCGCGACCTAATAATGCAGGATTTCGAGATTTCCAACGAATACTACAGAGATGAAGTCGATGCAATCTTCAAGCGCGTAAACACTGACGAGGAACGCGAGACTATTCTCACCTTCGTAGGCGTCAATCCCCGTTATTTCGCACACGCCCTGGATATCGTCGAGCAGCAGTACGGCTCACTAATAGACTTTCTGAAAGGCCCCATCTGCCTCTCCGACGAAGACATGCAGAAACTCCGCGACCGATTCCTCGAATAAACCGCACCACACGCGCACACACCATACGACACATTTCTCCTTCCACGCCTTCCGGAGTGTGCGCACACTCAGAATCATATCGCCCTAATTGCCAATCAATTACGCGACATCATTGCTCAAAATGTGCTCACTCTAGCCTTCGAAAGGTAGTGTGAGCACATTTAGCATTTCCGAAATCAGTAACAGGCTCTATGTCAACGGTTTAGCTATTGCCAGTGTGCGCACACTCATGAAGTTAATAGAGAAATCCGAACGAAGGCAACCGTTCCAATCTAAACAGGTAAACCTACAAAACAAAGAATCCAGCCCCGAAGGACCGGATTCTTTCATTTTATTACTGTCTCTGGTTATGCGTACATTGTAGTCACACAGCCGCAGGCTGTCTCGCGCCGGAGGCGCACGTTTGGCTGTGCCAAACTAAAATGAGGACCGCAGTGCAATGTACGCATGACGCAGTTATGCGTACATTGCAACGATTGCCTCGTAGAGTTCCTGCTTGCCGCTGGTCTGCTTCGGCTCGTTGACCTTCTTGCCGTACTCGTAAGCCTCCTCAAGTGTGAGCTTGCCCTGCTCGAACTTCTTGCCCATACCCTTGTCGAAGGAAGCATAGCGCTTAGCCTTCATCTCCTTGATAGGTGACTCCTCGAGCAGCTTGGCAGCTGACTCAAGAGCGTGAGCCATAGCATCCATACCGCTGATGTGAGCGATAGCGATGTCCTCAAGGTCTGTTGAATTACGACGGGTCTTGGCATCGAAGTTGGTACCGCCTGTGCCGAGTCCACCGTTGCGGATGATTTCCATCCAAGCCTGTACGAGCTCGTACTGGTCGATTGGGAACTGGTCGGTATCCCAACCGTTCTGGTAGTCACCGCGGTTGGCGTCGATTGAACCGAGCATGCCAGCGTCAACTGCGCAAGCCAGCTCGTGCTCGAAGGTGTGACCTGCGAGAGTAGCGTGGTTAACCTCGATATTTACCTTGAAGTCCTTGTCCAGACCGTGTGCCTTCAGGAAACCGATAACGGTCTCGGTGTCAACATCATACTGATGCTTTGACGGCTCACATGGCTTAGGCTCGATGAGGAATGTGCCCTTGAAGCCCTTTGCGCGTGCATAGTCGCGAGCCATGCCCAGCATGGTAGCCATATGCTCCTTCTCACGCTTCTGGTCTGTGTTCAGAAGGCTCATGTAACCCTCACGGCCGCCCCAGAACACGTAGTTCTCTGCACCAAGCTCGATACCTGCATCGATAGCGTTCTTGATCTGAACGATAGCGCGTGCAACAACATCGAAATCAGGATTGGTGGAAGCACCGTTCATATAGCGCTTGTTGCCGAATACGTTGGCAGTTGACCACAGAAGCTTGACATTGCTCTTCTTCATCTTCTTCTTGATGTAAGCAACGATTTCCTTCATGTTAGCCTCATACTCCTCAACGTTTGCGCCCTCAGAAACGAGGTCAACATCGTGGAAGCAGAAATATGGGATACCCAGCTTCTCCATGAACTCGAAACCTGCGTCAACCTTATTCTTTGCAGTCTTGATCGGGTCAGCATCCATCCAAGGGAAAGTCTTGGTACCGCCACCGAACTGATCAGCGCCCTCTGCACAGAGAGTGTGCCACCAAGCCATAGCGAAACGCAGCCAGTCCTTCATAGGCTTGCCCATGATCTTCTTCTCTGCATCATAATAATGGAAAGCCATAGGATTCTTGCTGTCCTTGCCTTCGAACTGGATTTTCTTCAAACCAGGAAAATACTCTTTTGCCATAATTTTTGAATTAAAGTTATTGTTAATTGTTTGTCTTCTATTCTACAAAATTACGTTTCTTTTTTATAAAAACGAATAATCAATCTATTTTATTACACTATGCAGCCTGCAAATAATGGCACAGGCACGTTTTTACCATACCATGCCATCACGACAGCCTCCCTATGCCGGCAGATAAAGACTCAGAATGGTCTTCCAGCGATTATAGGCAGCCTGATACTGTTCAGCTTTCTGCATATCAGGTTCAATGACGCGAAGCTTCTCCAGAGTGGCGAATGCCTCATCGTGATCCTTGTAAATGCCTGCGCCCATTCCCGCACCCTTTGCGGCACCGACTGAACCATCGGTATCGTACAGTTCGATGGTAGCTCCGGTTACACCTGCCAGAGTCTCGCGGAATGCCGGATTGAGGAACATATTGGCATTGCCGGCATGTATCTTCGTAATATCCATACCCATATCTGCCATTACCTCCATTCCATACTTGAATGAGAATACAATACCCTCCTGAACGGCGCGGGCAATGTGTGTACGGTTATGTATGTTGAAATTAACGCCGTGAATGCTGCAGCCTACATTGTGGTTGGACAGGACGCGTTCGGAGCCATTGCCGAATGGCAGAACAACGATACCGTCGGAACCGATTGGAGCCTGATCCGCGAGATTGTTCATATCACCGTATGAAATGCCGGCATCCATGAAGTTCCTGCGGGTCCATGCATTCAGGATTCCTGTTCCGTTAATGCAGAGCAGGACTCCGAGACGGGTCTCGTAACCTGTATGGTTCACGTGAGCGAAAGTATTGACCCTGGACTGCGGGTCGAAATTGATGTGACCGTTCACGCCATAGACGACACCCGATGTACCTGCAGTAGCTGCTATTTCGCCAGGATTGAACACGTTCAGCGAGACCGCATTGTTAGGCTGGTCACCAGCGCGGTATGTCACAGGAATGCCTGCGGCGAGTCCGAGTTCAGCAGCGACAGCAGCAGTCACCCTGCCCTGCTCTGAGAACGTAGGCTTGATTTCAGGAATGATAGACTCCGGGAAGCCGAAATAGTCCAGCAGGAAACTGGCCACCTTGTTATGCTTGAAATCCCAGAACATACCTTCCGAAAGTCCTGATACGGTGGTGCACTTCTCACCGGTCAGACGATATGCGATGTAGTCACCCGGAAGCATTATCTTGTCAATCTTTGCAAAGATCTCAGGCTCGTTCTCCTTCACCCATGCCAGTTTCGATGCTGTGAAGTTGCCCGGAGAATTGAGCAGATTTGTCAGGCACTGACCGTTGCCGAGTTCACGGAATGCCTTTTCGCCGTAAGGAACGGCACGGCTGTCGCACCAGATGATTGCCGGGCGCAGGACATTGCCTTCCTTATCCAGACAGACGAGGCCGTGCATCTGATACGAGATACCGATTGCCTGAACATCATCACCGGTAGCACCGGCCATCTGCATTACCTTCGCCGTGACATTCTTCAGATAATTCCACCAGTCGGATGGATTCTGCTCCGCCCAACCCGGATTGACAGCCTTGATTGGAGCCTCTGAATCAGGATAGAATGCAGATGCGACACTCTTGCCTGTCTGAATTGAAACAAGGCTTGCCTTAACTGAAGAACTGCCTATGTCATAACCTAAGAGATACTTTTTCATAATGCATTATTTAGTAGTTCATAAATCATTCAATGTAAACAAAATCGTCTGCAAGTGGTACGTCATGTGGCTGATAGCCTATCAGAATCGGCTCGCCGTCATATTCTGCAGTAAAGCACAAATCGTCATGAGGTTCGCCGGTATGCACCGTCAGATTGATGGTGCGCCGTGTCAGCATTCCATCGAACGAACCTTCGCGCTTTCCCACAACCAGAGTTCGGGACTCATCGTTATAGAAGAAAGGAATCTCCGAACATTCTCCCTTCTCATAACCGTATGTGACGCCGTCGTCCTCGTATAGAGTGAACGAGCCGTTTTTGCCGGCATAGACATGAACGTCAAGCGTATCTGCAGGAACCTGGCCGACATACTCAATCTGAGGACCATACACGAGAATGGCACCTGCCGGAACAAACATCGGCATACGCTCATACGGTGCATCGGCCATGATGAACTGTCCGCCCTCATATATCATGTCGGCATTGTTGAAGTCATACCATTTCACTCCCTCCGGCAGATACACCATCCTGTCGCGTGCCTGATACTCAGTGACAGGACATATCATCAGCGAAGGTCCGAACATGTACTGGTCATGAACGTCGTAGGTCTTTCTGTCGCGTGGGTAGTCCATCACAAGACCGCGCATGATGGTATAGTCATGCCAGTATGCGGCGCCGGCAAGGGAATAGACATAAGGCATCAGCCTGTAGCGGAGTCTGTTGTAATACAGGATGGAATTGTATGTGGGGCTGCCCTCCTCCGCAATGTTCCATATCTCACGCAGCGGGAACTGTCCGTGCGCCCTGTACAGCGGGGTGAAGGTGCCGAACTGGTACCAGCGGGTCTGAAGCTCGCGCCATTCCACAAGGTCGGGAGTCACCTGCCCGGTCCGGTCAAAGATATTCTGCGCCTGCGAATACCGGTTCTCCACGCAGAAGCCTCCGATATCCATCGTCCAATACGGATTGCCGCACAGCGAATAGTTCATACCGGCCACAATCTGGGAATACATGTCCTCCCAGCGTGTGCCTATGTCGCCGCTCCACGATGCGGTGCTGTAACGCTGCTGCCCCGCATATCCGTTGCGTGTCAGCTGGAATACACGTGTATCCGGATCAGTCTCCCTGAGTCCCTCATAGATTGCCTGAGCGTTCATGAGGGCATATCCCATCAGATATTCAGTTGACGAACCGAGTGCGGTAGGTCCTGTCAGCTGCTTGTGGTAGGCCATCGGTACGCAGTCACGTACATTGGGTTCGCTGGCATCCATCCACCACGCGTCAATACCATATTTATAAAGGTGTTCCCTGATCTGTCCCCAGAAGAGCTTGCGTGCGCCATCGGAATAGGCATCGTAGAAAGAGCCGATATAGCCGGGGCCCACCCAGTCGCGGATACTGTCCTCCACAGCCTTCGTGTACATCCAGCCATTCTCGGCAAACTCCCTGTAATGCTCAGTAGTATGATAGAACTTAGGCCAGACGGATATCATCAGATGTCCGTTCAGGTCGTGAATGTCATCGACCATCTTCCCGGGATCAGGATAGCGTGAAGCCTCGAATTCATGGGAACCCCACTTGTCATCCTCCCAGTAGTTCCAGTCCTGAACGATGTTGTCAATGCCAATGCCCTTTTCGCGGAATGTTCTGAGAGTGGATACTATCTCATCCTGGGTACGGTAGCGTTCGCGGCTCTGCCAGAAGCCCATAGCCCACTCAGGCATGATATTGGCCTTGCCTGTAAGTGTTCTCAGGCCGCTGACGACACCGTCCATATTCGCCCCAGGGATGTAATAGAAATCCGATTCCGGCACCATTTCGGTCCACATTGTGATGTCATTCTGCGTGGTTCCGGCCATAGGAGCATGAGCCTTCAGCCCCAGATAGGAAGTATTACCGTCCGGTTTCCATTCGATACGCAGGCTGTAACGTCTGCCGGCCTCCAGACGGGCCGGGAACTGATATGTGTTCGGATTCCACGCTGTACGCCAGCGCTCCGGTATCACAAGTTCACCATCTATGAACAGCTTCACGTATCCTGCGTAATATAGCTGGAAGAAGAAGTCACCGCTTTCGTACGGCTCGAAATATCCTTCGTATGTGACATTCCGCCCCAGACGAGGCAGAAGCTTTATCATCTCGGAATCTGAATAAGACAGCGAGTCCTCTCTGGTGATGAGCGGTTCTTCGTTCTGCTGCTGTCTGTTCCAGCCCCATGCGCGCGGCTGTTCGTATTCGCCGGTAAGTCCGCCCTCACGGCCATTCCGGTCGTAGAGCTTGAAAACCCTGTTCAGCTGCTGATATGGCTGCGGATTACCGAAGCGGCTCTGTGAATAGGTATCCCACAGAACGCCGTAGTTGGCAGTGGAGACGACAAAGGGAATGCTGATTTTGGTATTGTACTGGAACAGTTCTTCGTTGTATCCCTTGTAGTTCCAGATATCGGACTGCTGCTGGCCGAGTCCGTAGAGTCCCTCCCCGTCATCGTCAGAGCACATATAAGTAATCGCTGTATAGCCGTCCGAGCCATCCACCGTGACAGGAGTGAACACAGCTTTCTCCACAAGCTGGGCTCTCAGCGAATCGCCGGCAAAGGCTACAGTACCATCTTCCATCGACACATATACCTTCTGACCGGTTGCTCCGACGGTTATCTCCACGGGATTCACGATGTCAATGCTGTCACCCTGGAATGCATGTGCCAGACGGACCGGCTGCCCCTTCATGCTCCTGACCGAGAAGTCTGCCGACACGTTCTGCGGCAGCACGACCAGACTGGGACGGTCTCTGAACTTCCGTTCCGGAGTCTGTGACACGCGCACGATACCACCGTCCAGAACCTGGACACGCACTCTGGCAGGGCCGTTCACGCCGGGTTCTGCAACGGAGACGACAACCTCACTGCCGCTTTTCCTGTAATTGCCGGAACAGCACACCGACAGCATCAGTGCGACTGAAACAAGAATATACTTTCCCAATGAAAAATTCACAATATGCTTCATACCTGGTTATGAGTACAAATATAGCAACTGAAATCCAAAACAGCATGAATAAATCAGAAGATTCGCTT
>JAKSIW010000090.1 GCA_024398555.1 Bacteroidaceae bacterium
GGCAGACCGTCCTTCTTCACGAGCGGGAGGATGCCCAGCTTGACCGGTGCGAGGGCTGCCGGCAGATGGAGCACTGTACGGGTGTCGCCGCCTTCGAGGGCCTGCTCCTCGTACGATGCGCAGATGATGCTCAGGAACATGCGGTCCACGCCGATGGAAGTCTCGATGACGTACGGAGTGTAGCTCTCGTTTGTCTCAGGATCGAAGTACTTGATGTTCTTCCCGCTGAACTTCTCATGCTGCGAGAGGTCGAAGTTGGTGCGGCTGTGGATGCCCTCCACCTCCTTGAATCCGAACGGCATGAGGAACTCGATGTCGGTTGCGGCATTGGCGTAATGGGCCAGCTTGTCATGATCGTGGAAACGGTAGCTCTTCTCGCCGAAGCCCAGAGCCAGATGCCATTTCAGACGTGTCTCCTTCCACTTGGCGAACCAGTCGAGCTCGGTGCCCGGCTTGATGAAGAACTGCATCTCCATCTGCTCGAACTCGCGCATGCGGAAGATGAACTGGCGGGCCACAATCTCGTTGCGGAATGCCTTGCCTATCTGTGCGATACCGAACGGCAGCTTCATGCGGCCGGTCTTCTGTACGTTCAGGTAGTTCACGAATATGCCCTGAGCGGTCTCAGGACGCAGGTATATCTTCATTGAACCGTCTGCGGTGGAACCCATCTCGGTGGAGAACATCAGATTGAACTGACGCACGTCTGTCCAGTTGCGGGTGCCGCTGATCGGACATACGATGCCTTCGTCCAGAATAATCTGCTTCAGTTCGTCCAGATTGGTGTCGTTCATCGCCTTGGCATAGCGCTCGTGCAGGGCGTCGCGCTTGGCCTGATGCTCCAGGACGTTCTTGCTGGTGGAACGGTACTGTGCCTCGTCGAAGCTCTCGCCGAAACGCTTGCGGGCCTTCTCGACCTCCTTCTCTATCTTGTCGTCATATTTGGCAATCTGCTCCTCGATGAGGACATCCGCGCGGTAGCGCTTCTTGCTGTCGCGGTTGTCGATGAGCGGGTCATTGAAAGCATCAACATGTCCGGAAGCCTTCCAGATGGTCGGGTGCATGAAGATGGAACTGTCAATGCCGACAATGTTGTCGTGCAGCAGCACCATGCTCTGCCACCAGTAGGACTTGATATTGTTCTTCATCTCAACGCCCATCTGTCCGTAGTCATAGACAGCGCCGAGACCATCGTAAATTTCACTTGAAGGGAACACGAAACCGTACTCTTTGCAATGAGCTACGATTTTCTTGAAAACATCATCCTGTGCCATATTCTAAAATTTTCCGCAAAAGTACTCAAATACCTTCTATAAAAAGAAAGATTTGTACTATTCTTTGTTAATCTTTTGCAAAACGTCATGTCATGCGCGGAGTTTTCAACAGATTGCCCCAATCCGTTCCGCCGAGGCCGGAAATAAGCGGAAAAACCGTATATTTGCAACTAACTAACGGAAGACTGCATTATGAGTGACGAAGAAGAAATCTATGAGGATCAGCCCACTGAGGAGCACTCGTCGTATCATCCCGTGACGGGTGATGACGGAATGGTCCGCCATCAGTTGTCGGGAATGTATCAGAACTGGTTTCTGGATTATGCTTCGTACGTCATTCTGGAACGTGCCGTACCCCATTTCGTGGACGGTCTGAAGCCGGTCCAGCGGCGCGTGCTGCATGCCATGAAATGTCTGGATGACGGCCGCTACATCAAGGTGGCCAATATCGTGGGCCATACCATGCAGTTCCATCCGCACGGCGATGCGTCCATCGGCGATGCTCTTGTCCAGATGGGGCAGAAGGACCTGCTCATCGACTGTCAGGGCAACTGGGGAAATATCCTGACAGGACACAGGGCTGCGGCTCCCCGATACATCGAGGCCCGTCTTTCGAAGTTCGCTCTCGAGACGGTGTTCAATGCTAAGACCACCGAATGGAAGGTTTCGTACGACGGCCGCAACAGGGAGCCGGTGACACTGCCGGTGAAGTTCCCGCTGCTTCTCGCCCAGGGTGCCGAAGGCATTGCCGTAGGACTTTCCTGCAAGATACTGCCTCACAATTTCAATGAACTGTGCGACGCTGCCGTGTCATATCTCAGGAACGAGGAGTTCCATCTCTATCCGGATTTTCCGACGGGAGGCTCCATTGACGTGTCACACTACAACGACGGCGAACGCGGCGGTGTGGTGAAGATTCGTGCGAAGATATCCAAGGAGGCCGATAACAAGACCCTTGTCATCAATGAAATCCCGTACGGAGAGAACGTGATGACCCTGTGCGAGTCCATCGTCAAGGCAGTCAAGAAGGGCAAGATTAAGGTACGCAAGGTGGAGGACCTGACGGCTTCGAGCGTGGAGATACGCATCACGCTCGCCCCCGGCGTATCGTCCGACAAGACCATAGATGCCCTGTACGCATTCACGGACTGCGAGGTGAGCGTCTCTCCGAACTGCTGTGTCATTGACGCACAGAAACCGCATTTCCTGTGCGTGAGCGATGTCCTCCGCAAGTCGGTGGACAACACAAGGGACCTGCTCAGGATGGAACTTGAGATACAGCGCGGAGAGCTGATGGAACAGCTGCATTTCGCATCCCTGGAGAAGATTTTCATTGAAGAGCGCATATACAAGGACACTGAATTCGAACAGGCGCCGAACATGGATGCCGCCTGCGAACATATCGACGAGAGACTCACTCCCTTCTATCCCCAGTTCGTGCGCGAGGTGACCAAGGACGACATCCTGCGTCTGATGGAAATCCGTATGGCCCGCATTCTCAAGTTCAACAAGGACAAGGCTGATGAAGCCATAGCCAGAATGAAGAAGGAGGTGGCCCGCATCGACAGGGACCTGGCAGACATGGTCAACGTGACGATCCGCTGGTTCAAAGCCCTGAAGGAGAAGTACGGAGCTGCGTGGCCGCGCAGGACTGAACTGAAAAACTTCAACACAATCGTGGCCAACAAGGTCGTCGAGGCAAATGAGAAGCTCTACATCAACAGGGCTGACGGCTTCATCGGTACGGGATTGAAGAAGGACGAATACGTGACGAACTGCAGTGATCTGGACGACATCATCATCTTCTACAAGGATGGCCGCTACAAGGTCGTCAGGGTAGCCGAAAAACTGTTTGTGGGACCGGGTGTCATCTATCTGAACGTATTCAAGAAGAATGACAAGCGCACCATATACAATGCCATTTACCGTGACGGCAGGAACGGTGCGTCTTACATAAAGAGATTCGCCGTGACCGGCATGACCAGGGACAAGGAATATGACCTGACGCAGGGCAAGGCAGGTTCGAAGGTTCTGTACTTCACTGCCAACGGCAATGGTGAGGCCGAGGTCGTGAAGGTACAGCTGAAGCCGAATCCGAAGCTCAAGAAACCTGTCTTCGAAAAGGACTTCAGTACCATCGCCATAAAGGGCCGCCAGTCAATGGGCAATCTGCTCACACGCAACGAGGTGCAGCATATCGGACTCAAGTCGCGCGGTATATCCACGCTCGGAGGCCGCAAGGTCTGGTTCGACAGGGATATCCTGCGTCTGGATTTCGAGGAGCATGGCGAGTATATCGGCGAGTTCGAGCCCGAGGACCTGCTGCTTGTCGTGAATACCGACGGTGAGTATTACACCACGGAGATAGACCCGAACCATCATTTTGACGCCAACATCCTGCGCATTGAGAAATACCTGCCTGAGAAGGTCTGGAGTGCGCTGCTGTTCGATGCGTCGCAGAACGGATATCTCTATGCCAAGCGCTTCTGCATGGATGTCTCCTCCAAGAAGAACAGCCTGACCGGAGAGGATCCGGGCAGCCGTCTGCTTCTTCTCACAGACACTGCATATCCGCGTGTAAAGGTTACGTTCGGCGGTGCCGACGAATTCCGTGAACCGCTGGAACTCGATGTGGAGGAGTTCATCGGAGTCAAGGGATTCCGTGCCCGCGGACGCCGTGTCACAATGTGGTCAGTGGACAGTGTGGAGGAACTTGAGCCTTTGAGACAGCCCGAGCCGGTTCCTGAGGATGAGGGGCCGGAAACAGACGGGGAAGATGCTCCTGAAAACACCGACGATGATGGCCAGATGTCACTGTTCTAACACACTGTGTGCCGTTCTGCTCGTTCTGGCGACGGCTGTGTCCGCGACATCCCGTGCGCAGGATTGCCGTGTCGGCAGCCTTCCCCTGAAGAATGAGAAACTGTCGGCGCATTCCATCATGCTTGGCGTACTTGAAGTCAAGGACGGTTTCATGTCTCCGTTGAAATACAGGGGACCGATGATAGACTTCGCATCAGAGGTCCGTCGTTCCATCGGCTGCGGCGAATCATGGTACCGGACTTCCTTTTTCAAGTTAGGCTTTTCTCCCACCACCAATCACAGCGACAACGGCAGCATGCTTGCTCTTGACATCAACTGGCGGATGTCCTGGGAAAGGGCATGGCTGAAACGCGACAACCTCAGCATCACCGCAGGACCGCAGATATTTACAAAGGTGGGAGGCCTGTACAACTCCCGCAGCAGCAACAATCCCGCAGTTCCCAAAGTCTATCTGGCAGCGTCGGTAGCCGGTCAGGCTGTATATGGATTCCGTCTGTGGAATTACCCCATGGCTCTGGAATGGAGAGCGGAACTGCCGCTCATCGGCTACAACTTCTCTCCGACATACGGTCTGCAGTACTATGAGATGGTATATGTGGACAGCTTTTCCGAAGCATCCCATCTGGCATGGCCGGGCAATCTGAACAACTTCTGCCAGCGTCTGTCGCTGGACATTCCCATGGGCGGCGTGCAGCTCAGGCTGAGCTACTACGGAGACTATTTCCATTACGACATCGGCGGGCTTGACTGCCGTATCTACGAGAACTCCTGCATGATAGGAGTGGTCAGGAGATTTGAAATCAAATATAACGGGCGATGAGAAGAATACTGGCTGCTTTCATTCTGGCAATATGCATCTGTCTGGCATCATGTGTTCCAGACACATATTCGGACACCACACCTACCGGCTGCTTCGAGGCGCTCTGGACTCTGATGGACGAGCATTACTGCTTCTTTGACTACAAGGCGCAGGAATACGGACTTGACTGGGATGAGGTCCATGACAGGTACGGGCCAATGATTTCCGACGATATGGACGATGAGGCACTGTTCGAGGTGCTGTGCAATATGCTCTCCGAACTGCGTGACGGTCATGTCAATCTGTCCACGTCCATCGATTTCGGCCGATACTGGTCCTGGTGGGAGGATTATCCCGTCAATTACTACGAGCATATCCGTGACGGATATCTGCGTACCGATTACAGGATAGGCGGAGGAATGAGGTATCAGATTCTGGACGACAACATCGGCTATGTCTATTACGGGGACTTCTCGGCATCCGCATCGGATACCTACTGGAATCGCATATTATCCTATTTCAAGCTGTGCAACGGCATCATCATCGACGTGCGCAGCAATGGCGGTGGAGTTCTGACCAATGTGGATGCAATCATGTCTCATTTCACCGAGGAGAAGGTCCTGTGCGGATATGTGTGCCACAAGACCGGTCCCGGCCATGATGATTTCTCCGGCTGGAAGGAACGCTGGGTGGAGCCTGCCTCTTCGGAACTCCGCTGGCAGAAGCCCGTAGCCGTCCTCACCAACAGAGGCTGCTTCAGTGCGACCAACACCTTCGTCAGCAGCATGAAGGTCCTGCCTCAGGTCGTGGTATTCGGTGACAGAACCGGTGGAGGAGGGGGGATACCTTTTTCTACAGAACTTCCCAACGGATGGTCGGTGCGCTATTCCTCAGCTCCCATGACCGACGTGGATGGCAGGCATATAGAGTTCGGCGTAGATCCGGACGTGAAGGTGGATATCACTGAGGAGGACATGATACGCGGTGTTGACACCATCATCGAGAGCGCCCGCAGCTGGATCAATTCCTTTGTCAAATAACATTATTCCAATAATATGAAGAAACTCGTTAGTTTGTTTTTTGCAGCAGCCATGCTTCTCGCTCCATGCCATGCGTGGGCCGGGCAGGGCAGAATCCTGAAGATTGACTTCAAGTCCGCCATCACGGAACATGGCTCCTCGTCATTCTCCCTGGCATCCCTATCGTTAGGTTATCTCGGAACCGGCAGCATCTCTCTTCTGAACATGGTACGTGCCATTGATGCCGCTACTACTGATCCGTCAGTATCGATGATATACATGACTCCCGACAACATCTCCGCCGGTATGGCACAGATGGAGGAGGTGAGGGCCGCTCTTGCGCGTTTCCGCGCTTCCGGCAAGCAGATTGTCGCATATTGCGAGAACCTTTCCAACGCATCTTACTACATCGCTTCCGTTGCAGACAAGGTGATACTCAATCCCGCTTCGGAGAACTACCTCTTGGGACTGGGCACTCAGCAGGTGTTCCTCAAGGACGCTCTCGACGCTCTCGGTGTGGAGGTGCAGCTTATCCGTCACGGCAAGTACAAGTCTGCAGGAGAGATGTACACCCGCAGCGATTTCAGCCCGGAGAACTACGAGCAGTACAGCGTGATGGTCAACTCACTATGGAATGCCATGTGCAACGACATCGCCGGCTCACGTTCCTTCACTGCCGATGAATTCCGTGGCTGGGTGAACGACCTGACGCTGACCGATGCCGAATCCTTCCTGGAGAAGGGGCTTGTAGATGAACTCTGGCACAAGGATCAGGTGGAGGACTACTTCTGCGAGCAGTCCGGTTTCCCGATGATCAAACTTGTCAAGTTCGTGTCGCTGAAACGCTATTCCGATAAGCTGAACAGGTCTTTCAAGAAGAAGAACCGTCGTAATAAGGACAAGGTGGCCGTCGTCTATGCCAATGGCGAGATTGTAGTGTCACCGTCCGGCACCAGCATGTCGTCCGAACTTATTATCGGCAAGAATCTGGCCGCCACTCTCGCCAAGGTCCGCAAGGATGACAAGATCAAGGCCGTTGTGTTCCGCGTCAATTCTCCCGGCGGCAGCGTCATGGCTTCCGAACTCATCAGACGTGAGGTAGATCTGCTCCAGGCCGCCAAGCCTGTCATTGCAAGTTACGGCGAATATGCAGCTTCCGGCGGATACTGGATTTCCACAGGTACAGACAGAATCTTCACTGACAGGACCACGCTGACAGGTTCCATCGGCTGCTTCTCCCTCGTTCCGAATTTGGGAGGCGCCATCCGCAGCAAGCTGAAGGTCAACTTCGCAACCGTCAATTCGTCCGACCACAGTGACATGATGAGCGGTATGCGTCATCTGGATGATTCCGAGGTGGCATATCTGCAGAGTCAGGTGGAATACATTTACGACAGGTTCACCACTCTGGTTTCAGACGGCAGAGGCATCTCCAAGGATTCCGTAGATGTACTCGGTCAGGGCCGTGTATGGGCTGGTTCCGATGCTCTCGGCATAGGTCTTGTCGATGAAATCGGCGGTCTGAACGAAGCCATAGCATACGCAGCTCAGACAGCCGGCCTGACATCATACGGAGTAGTCGAATATCCGGAGATCAAGCCTTTCAATCTCATGGCTCTCCTCGGTGAGGAGGATGATGTCGAGGAGACTCTTACATCGGACAATGATCCTTCCATTTCCGCAATGCTGCAGCGCTGTTTCCCGTATGCGGCTGCCCTCAGAAGAAAATGCGAGCCGGTCATGATGGCAAGAATGACGGCTGCATATTCATTCAATTGAAGTTTTTGACGGAGCAAATGTATTTTTTATAACTTTGCGCCGTCATTTACGCGGGCGTGGCGGAATTGGCAGACGCGCCAGACTTAGGATCTGGTATCTTAGGATGTGTAGGTTCAAGTCCTATCGCCCGTACACAGAAAAGGAGGTCGTTCGGCCTCCTTTTCTGTGTACGGGCGACAGGACTTCGTCCTCCTTTTAATTTGCCGGGGCAAATGCGGTCGCTTCGCTCCCTTGGCAGCCTCCGGCTGCGCGTCGCTCGGGGACTCGCTCCGAACCGGATGGGGTGGCGGATGAGAATTAAGTC
>JAKSIW010000091.1 GCA_024398555.1 Bacteroidaceae bacterium
TGTCAAGAGCCCAGTCACAGAACTTCAGGAACATGTCCTTAGCCTCGTCAACACCTGCATACTGCCATGCATCGCGCAGACCTGCGAACATCTTGTGAACATTGTACCACGGCACCCAGGCACCGTGAAGCGGTCCGAAATTGCCCTTGCTCACCTCGCTCCAAATCTGCGTACCGTTCGGCACACCGCCCACATATCCGTTGCCGTTGGCATCCTGGCAGCGTTTCAGCTCGGACAGCACATATTTCAGTCTGTCATAGCACTCCTGATTGCCAGTAGCGGCATAATGTATGGCAAGAGCAGACACGTAATGTCCGCCGATATGACCGTCCAGTCCCTCCCAGTTCGGGAAATACTCAGCCTTCTTCGGCAGCCCCGCCTCATGCAGGAACGGAGCCAGCAGCCGGTCCGTATCATACTCCAGCAGGACCTTCACATTCAGGTCCATCGCATGACGGAAAGGTCCGTCCAGAAGTTCCACATCGCTCAGAGAGAATGTGTTGTCGTACAGTCTGTCCTGAGCCCTGACTTCACAAAGCCCGGAGAATGTCATAGAAGCTACGGCCATCACAAGTGCCGCCATGAAATTGGTCTTCGTCCTCATACTATCTGTAATTGACTTATATTATTGATTATATGTTATTTACACGTTACTTTGCCGCTAATATGCAGATAATCCCGCAAAACGTCACTGCGAATATACGCAAAGTTTCCAATAAACCGTTTTGAATTGTCCGTCACTCTTCTATTCATCCTCTCCTTCAGAACCCCGCGCCATAAGTCCGGATTCGGAGCTTGACATTATCCTTCAGCAAGGCAGAATAAAGCTCCAGTTCAGCCAGATGCAGATTGCCTTCGGGTATCATGTCCTTCAGCCTCGGCTTGACATAGCGTGAAGCATCAACGCCATCCGCAATCAGGACGTTCCGGTCGCGGTCAATGCGCACATTGACGGTATCGTTCAGCTGATGCCACAGGATGTCCGTAGTCCACGATGCAGGATTGACAATCATAGCATTGCCTCCATTTATGAGCGGAGTCACGGCATCCCTGTCGGAAACTGTGCTGAAGGCGATGCACACCCCGGTGTCATCGGGTCCCTGCGCCGGACGTATGCGTTCACATCTGTCCATCAGTTCCTGCGTGACAGGATAACCGATGATATAGGCAGCCACCATCCGATCAGCAACCTCAGGAGACATATTCTGCAGCAGGTCAAGTGCGCAGAATGCTCCCTGACTGAATCCTGCCAGCACAAACGGACGACCGCCATTCCAATGCTCCAGATAATAGCTGAAAGCCGAGCGGACATCAGCCAATGTCACCTGCAGCAGCTCATCCCTGACTTCCGGGTCCATAGCCCACGCATTGAGCGAAATCTGCCGGTAGTAGGGAGAGAAGAAATTGGCACTGTCTCCGAATATGGCATCCGCCACCGGAAACGAACGTTCCATTCGGACACGCTGCACAGAATCCGTCAGGCAGGTATGGTGATGAACCTCTCCCAGCGAATCCGTCCAGTCGTAGTTGCACGACGGCAGTACGTAGAACACATCGGCCCTGGACGTATCTGTATCACGTCCGTTGTCGTACCACATTGCCGGGTCGGCATAAACCGTATTGTAGTTCAGTACCTCAGCACATGAAAGCAGCAGTCCGCACACTCCAAGTGTCACAATGGCTGTACACCACGTCCGATTCCGTTTCTCAATGCAGAGTCTCTTCATTTATACAAACAGATTGGTGAAACCGAACTTGCGCACATCGAACAGGCCCTTGTCCGTCAGTTTCAAATCCGGAATAACCGGCAGACACATGAAGGAGAGAGTCATGAATGCGGCGCTGAACGGGCAGCCCTGTGAGGCAGCCTGACTGAGGAGATGCGAGAAACGCCGCGCTACCTCCCTGCCGTCGAGCGGAGACATGAGGCCGGCCACAGGAAGAGGAAGTTCGCTTATTCCGCCATTGCCGTCACTTATCACGATGCCGCCACGCAGTTCGGTCAGACGGTTTATCACGCGCACCAATTCCGCGTCACTCGCCCCCACCGCCACGATATTGTGGCTGTCATGAGCTATTGTCGATGCCATTGCCCCGCGTTTCAGGCGGAAGCCGCTGATGAACGCCATCTGAGGGGCGGCGGACTCATATCTGTTGCAGACGACCATCTTCAACACGTCATGTCCAGTATCCGATATGACATTCCCATCCTTCACAAGAGGGCGCACATACTTCATCCCCGTTCTGATGGACAGGTTCTCCGCTACAATGACCTTCATAAGTTCACCGGCAGGAGTCACACGGATGTCATCAGCCGTTATACTCCCTGCCGCAAATCTGTTGGGCATGACATCAAGCGGCGATGGGTCCGTCAGCAGTTCATCACTGCGCAGCATACCGTTTTCATAAACCGCCCTGCCGTCAATGAATGTTGACAGCACATTGAAGTCCTGCAGATTGTCCACGACGATGAAGTCCGCGCTGTCACCCTGCTGCAGCAGACCGTTCCGCAGTCCATAATGACGGACGGGGGTCACGCAGGCCGCATTCAGCACATTCCACAGAGGCATTCCCTTCGCAAGTGAACGTCTGACGAGGCTGTCAATGTACCCTTCCAGCAACTCGCCCGGATATTTGTCGTCACTGCAGAACATCAGGCTGTCAGTACATTCAGCAAGCAGAGGCGACAGAGCCTCGAAGTCGCACGACGCACTCCCCTCGCGGATAATCACCTTGATGCCGACATCCAGATGGTCGTATGCCTCTGAGAGAGTCACGCATTCGTGATCGGTCGTCACTCCCGCATCGGCATACAGTCGGAGGACATCCTTCGTGGCTCCCGGCGCATGGCCGTCAATCGGCTTGCCGACCCTTTTCACCGCATCCAGTATGGCCTGACACCGGGAATCCGCCGATACCACTCCCGGCACATTCATGAATTCACCAAGGCCGTATATGTCATCACGCGAGAGCAGTGCTTCAATATCCCCGATTGAGAAACTCGCTCCGGCAGTCTCGAAGGTAGTGCAAGGCACCACCGGAGATGCCGCGAAATTGAAATGGAAACGCACCTTGCGCCCGTTCTCAATCATGAACATCACGCCCGGAACACCCAGCACATTGGCAATCTCATGCGGGTCGGACACCACTGCCACCACGCCCTTCTCCACAGCTAATGCCGCATACTTCTCCGGTATCAGCAGCGTGCTCTCAATATGCACGTGCGAATCCACCATTCCCGGCAGAATGTACGGCGCATCCGAAGACACTTCACTCCGTACGATACTCTCAATCCTGCCGTTACGCACCACCACAGAGCCATCGTAAATCTCCCTGTTCAGGACATCCACGATATGGCCGCTTACAATTCTGTCGTCATCCATTGTTCATCTGCATGCTACTGCCTCACGCGCATTCACCCGCGTCACGCATCATTGCATAGCGAAATTACACAAAAAAGCGCACCCGCCCAAAGATGCCGTCCGAAAAATCAGAAAGCCGACATCCTCCGCCCCCACTTGAGTGTGCGCACACTCCCCCTCTCCATACGCTACCTGAGACCGATTTTCACAAGTGAGAGTGCGCACACTGGCACTAAACAGCCAGAGTGAGCACGCTACGTCAGCCAGCCATCCCCAAACCACTGGCTCTGTGGCACTTACGGAGCAAAAATGCTCTGAGTGTGCGCACACTCAGAGCATTCATGGGGCAGCGGTATTGGGGACCGCACTAATTAATCGATATCATTTGACACAGGATGGGAAAGTGCACAAGCGGTTTTTTCCATCTCTGTCCAAGAGCCTGACAATTCTCCTTGAGTATTGCATCCCAACAACATACACCAGACATAGTCAGAGTTCGCTTCAACTTCCGTTGATGTCCAATAATAACCATACCCACCGTCGTTATGTGTTTCCAAATATTGGAATGGGAAGTACACCTTGTCTTCTCCAACCTTGTCCGAAAAGCAGATTCCTTTCATTGGATACGATGTATAATAGGCACTACTGACATATTCATCGCCACCTGCACTTAGGGCATTCATAAAATGTTCCAACTCGTCTTTTGTAGGCAAACGCAGATTACTGCCCGAGAAACTGTTCATAGCGTCTTTCCAATTGTATTCACTTCCTTTGGACATCGCTGAAGTTGCGCCAAGATTGAAATCAGTGATTTTCAGGCCTTCTATTTCCATCATTTCAGGTTCCGGCTCAGGTTCCGGAGTATTGTCTGCAAAGGAAATCGGATATATACAATTACGTTCAATTATAATATCCGCATCTTTCTTTGTTGTCATAGACTCCGTATTTGTGCCATCGCTGAATTCAATCTTCAAATTGCGATAGGTCTGAGCCGGTATCGGTATGTAAAAGACACTCCCAAAATCCTTAGCATAATTAGGATTCGAGAAAGTAACTGTGAGCGAACCTCCTGTTTCCGAAGGTGATTCCAGAACAGCTGCATCATTTACTACAGTAAAAGGACCGCTGACTGCGCAATTCGAACTGCTTACCTTTACACTTTGCAATTTATTCAAATCAGTTCTGTAACCATACACTGTTATTTTCAGCACACCGCAGAGGTTCTTAAAAAGCAAGTCAGTCGATTCACTGGAAGCATGCATCGGCATATTGAAAAGTCCTCCACTACCAGTTTCAGTGATTTCAGACGGCAAGGTCAATTTCCCGTCTTCACACAGACTTGCCGGAAAATATGCCTCGTAGGTATCTCCAGGTACAAACTCCCCACTCTGATATTCAAATGTGGCTGGGACTGTTTCACCACTGGTCACAAAGATGCTGCCATTGACACATATCTGGTCACCATTCGCCCACACTGCACGTTTATTGCCGCTGTCAAACGTAGCACGGGTATCTGTATTTTCCATAGATGCCGTAAATGTGAGTTCTGTCCCGCAGTCTATCTTATTATCTTTCGAACAACCTGCAAAAGCTGTCAGAAAAGCCACAGATATAAACAAATATTTTTTCATGCTTTGAGTTCGTGACTAAAGATTATTAATACCAATCAGAAGTGCTTTTCTCTTCATAGGATTCATTGTTGTCGATTGTCATCGGACTAGCACATATTATGCTGCTGCGCAACATCACAACTCTTATCAAAGGCACCTGATACGTCTTCTTTTCTTCTGTCATAGCATTATTACTTACAGAATATAATTTCATTTATCAGAGTACCTGGAAATCCAGTGACTGCAGGTCCTTGTCGGCTGATGACGGGCCGTAGAGAATCTGGTAGCGGCCGCTGAAGGTTGACACCTCGTCAATCTTCTCATCGTAGTACTGGAAGTTCTCGCCGGTCAGGGTGATGACTGCATCAGCGGTCTCACCTGCCTTGAGAGAAACTCTCTGGAAGCCCTGCAGGCCCTTGATAGGAGCGGCAGGATTGTCAAGACTCTTCACATATACCTGAACTATTTCGGTACCATCGACCTTGCCGGTGTTGGTGACAGGGATGGTGATGGTGACCTTGCCGTTCTTCTTCATGCTGGCCTTGGAGAGCTTGCCCTGACCGTACTTGTATGTGGTGTAGCTCAGACCGTATCCGAACGGATAGAGAGGCTCGCCGTGGAAATAGCGGTAGGTGCGACCCTCCATTGAATAATCCTCGAAATCAGGAAGCTGGTCGGTCGATTTGTAGAATGTGACAGTCAGTTTTGCTGACGGGTTGCATTCGCCGTTCAGAATCTCGCCGAGAGCCTGAGCGCCGCCCTGACCCGGATACCAGGCCTGAATGAGAGCATCGAACTGATCCTCTATGCTGCCGAAGCCCATGCATGAACCTGCGCAGTCCACGAAGATGACAGGCTTGCCGGTGGCGTGCATTGCGCGGACAAGACGCTGCTGGACTGCAGGAATCTCGATGTCCGGCTTGTCACCGCCCTCACCCTCCATGGAAGGAGTGATACCGCCGATGATGATGATAGCGTCAACGTTCTGAGCCTTCAGCTTTGCAGCGAGGTCTGTGAACTCGGCAATCTGCTGCTTGCAGATCTGTGCGCTGAGACGTGCGAACTGACCGGTAGCATGGCTGTACTCAATCTTCACATCGTACTCCTGGCCTGCCTCAACAGGGAATGACTTCATCTGCTGCTGACCGCCACGGCCACCGAAGCCGAAACCGCCGAAGCCTCCGAAACCGCCACGGCCGCCTGCTGCAGCCTCCTGCTCCTCGACAAGCTCGCCGTTCACATAGAGACGGAAACCGTTGTCACCGCTTACGCTGTAGTTCATATCGCCTGTGAAAGGAGCCTTGAGCTTACCTGTCAGACGGACAGAGATGTTCTCCTTCTCCACACCGTCAGCGAAGTTGTATGCGCCGAATGTGCTGAAGTTGACCTCCTTGTAGAAACCGGTAACAGCCGGCTCGCCGTTGAACTCAGTATTGTTCCAGAACTCAGCCTTGAAACCCTGTCCGGCGTTGAGGTCCTGAGTATAATAGGTGGTGTAGTATTCGTTGCGGATTTCGCAGGCCTTGTCATAGACAATCTCCGTGTTCGGGAAGTTGGCCCTGATACCGTCCAGAAGGGTACGGGTGTGCTCCTTTGTAGGACTGCCACCGTACTCGCCGTTCATCATGCCGGCATCATCGGCGTTGGGGCCGAGAACAGCCAGTTTCCTGATGTTCCTGTCCAGAGGAAGGACTCCGTTGTTCTTGAGCAGAACCATTGACTGGCGGGCAGCCTCGATGGCCAGCTGGTCATTCTTCTCGCTGCTGATGACATCCTCACCGAGATTAGCCCAAGGCAGCATCTCAGCCGGGTCAAACATACCGAGCTCGAAACGGCCGGTCAGAACGCGGCGCAGAGCCACGTCGATGTCAGCCTCGTTGATCTTGCCGTCCTGCAGACCGCCGACGAGAGACATGAATGCCTTGCCGCACTCCAGGTCAGTACCGGAGAGGACTGCATCTACAGATGCCGAAACAGCGTCCGGATGAGTGCCGTGCTGGTTCTTGTTATAGAAGTTGTTGATGGCGTCGCAGTCGGTCAGAACGATTGCCTCGTAGCCCCACTTCTCGCGAAGGATGTTGGTCAGCAGACGATCGCTGCCGCAGCAAGGCTCACCCTCGTAGCGGTTGTATGCGCACATCACCTCCTGGACATTGCCCTCCTGAACCAGTTTCTTGAATGCTGGCAGATAGGTCTCCCAGAGGTCGCGCATCGATACGGATGCATTGTAGCGGTGACGCTGCTGTTCAGGACCGCTGTGAACGGCGTAATGCTTGGCGCAGGCATGAGTCTTGTAATACTTCTTGTCATTGCCCTGCATACCCTTCACATTGGCTACGCCCATCACACCCATGTGATACGGATCCTCACCGTAAGCCTCCTGACCACGGCCCCAGCGCGGGTCACGGAAGATATTCACGTTCGGACACCAGAATGTCAGTTCAGGATTGCCCGGCACGTAGTTCGCACCCATCTCCACACCGAAGATGTCGTGATTCGAGCGGTTCCAGTTGGCGCGTGCCTCGTCCGATACGGCATCGAAGACCTCATACACCAGATCCGGGTTGAATGATGCGCCCATGCCGATAGGCTGCGGGAACACCGTATAATTGCCCTGACGGACACCGTGGCAGGCCTCACTCCACCAGTTGTATGAAGGAATGCCCAGTCTGTCAACAGAAATTGACTTGTTCATGATGAGACCGACCTTCTCCTCAGGAGTCAGACGTGACATCAGGTCATCCACACGCTTCTCCGTCTTCAGTTTCGGGTTCTGGAACGGATACTCATAATTGTCTGCATAGCAGTTCACGGTCATGAGGCCGGCCACTGCGAGCACGAGCAGTTTGCTTGATTTGTTCATTGATAGATGTATTTATTATTTGTATGAATCAGGTAGATTT
>JAKSIW010000092.1 GCA_024398555.1 Bacteroidaceae bacterium
CAAATATCGGCGCTAAGCGTCGATATTTGCGTATGTTGCATTGCTTTCGATGAACTCGCGGCGCGGCCCCACGTCATCACCCATCAGCATTGAGAAGATGTAGTCCGCCTCTGCCGCATCCTGTATCTGAACCTGCTTCAACAGACGGTTCTCAGGATTCATTGTAGTCTCCCACAGCTGTTCGGGATTCATCTCACCCAAACCTTTGTAACGCTGGGTGGTAATGTTGGATTCCTGTCCTCCGCCGTAGGTGTCGATGAAACGCTGGCGCTGCACCTCGTTGTAGCAGTACTCCTTAACCTTTCCCTTTGTACAGAGATAGAGAGGAGGGGTTGCAATGTAGAGGTGTCCCTGCTCGATGAATTCCGGCATGTAGCGGAAGAACAGTGTCATGATGAGTGTGTCGATGTGAGAACCATCGACATCGGCATCGGTCATGATAATCACCTTGTAGTAGCGCAGTTTGTCATAGTTGGCCTGTTTGGAGTCCTCGGGGTTGAGGCCGAAGCGGACGCCCATTGCCTGAATGATATTGTTGACCTCCTCGTGGTCAAATGCCTTGTGCCACATGACGCGCTCCACATTGAATATCTTACCGCGGATCGGAAGGATGGCCTGCGTGTGACGGTCACGTCCCTGCTTGGCGCTGCCACCTGCGGAATCTCCCTCGACGATGAACAGCTCGCATTTGGACGGATCCTTGTCAGAGCAGTCGGCAAGCTTGCCAGGAAGTCCGCTTCCGCTGAGCGGGCTCTTGCGCTGGACGCTCTCACGTGCCTTGCGTGCGGCCACACGTGCCTGAGCGGCGAGAACGACCTTATCGACAATCATCTTAGCTTCCTTAGGATGCTCCTCCAGATACTGTGACAGAGCCTCTCCGACAGCCTGCTGTACGGCTCCGGCAACTTCGCTGTTACCGAGCTTGGTCTTGGTCTGGCCCTCGAACTGGGGTTCAGCCACCTTTATTGATATTACGGCTGACAGACCCTCGCGGAAGTCCTCGCCCTCAATCTCCACCTTGGCCTTCTCCAGGAATTTGTTGTCATCGGCGTACTTCTTGAGAGTACGGGTGAGAGCCATGCGGAAGCCCATCAGATGGGTACCGCCCTCGATGGTGTTGATATTGTTAACGAAAGACCTGATGGTCTCGGTGTAGCCTGTGTTGTAGAGGATTGCCACCTCAATCGGAATGCCCTGCTTCTCGGTGTTCAGGTAGATGCAGTCCTGAATCAGATGCACGCGGTTCTCGTCCATGTAATAGACGAACTCCTTCAGACCGTCCTTCGAGAAATATTCGTTCTTGCGCGGATTGCCCTCGGCATCGACTGTACGCCAGTCCGTCAGGGATATCTTCAGTCCGGCGTTCAGGAAGGAAAGCTCGTGAAGACGCGCTGCAAGGATGTCATACTTGTACTCTGTGGTGGTGAAGATGCTGCCGTCAGGCCAGAATGTCTGGCGTGTGCCGGTATGATCGGAAGTGCCGGTTATCTCGACGCCGGTGACAGGCTTGCCCTTCGCGTATTCCTGACGATACACCTTGCCGTTGCGGAACACCTCGGTCACCATCTTCGTGGAAAGAGCGTTGACACAGCTCACACCCACGCCGTGCAGACCGCCGGACACCTTGTAGGAGCCCTTGTCGAACTTTCCGCCGGCATGAAGCACGGTCATGACCACCTCCATTGCGGAACGGTGCTCCTTCTCGTGCATATCGACAGGAATGCCTCGTCCGTTATCCTGAACGGTAATGGAACCGTCAGCATTTATCGAGACTTCAATATGTGTACAGTATCCGGCCATCGACTCATCGATAGAGTTGTCAACTACCTCATATACAAGATGATGCAGTCCCTTTTCACTTATGTCGCCGATATACATCGCAGGGCGTTTGCGAACTGCCTCCAATCCTTCAAGCACCTGGATACTGTCAGCGGAATAACTACCGGATTCCTTAATCATTTCATCGTCCATAGAGAACAAATATTAGGTTTGTCAAAACATACAAATGTAGTAAAAAAGACGGAAACTGCACACCCCTTGAGCGTATTGTTTTTCAACTTCAGACAAAAAGATACATTTTTGAGTGATATTTAGTAATTTCGCGGACTGTACACACTTCTATGTAACAAATTGAAATTTGCAATCCGATTATGAAGACTTCTGTTGGAGAGAAAATACGTTCACTGAGGGAGACCAAGGACATTGATCTGGACGTGCTGGCCGAACGCGCACAGTTGCCGGTAGAGCAGATTATCGCCATTGAAAACGGCTGCCCGCTTCCGGGCCTGGCTCCGCTCATCAAGATAGCACGCGTGCTGGGAGTCCGTCTCGGCACATTCCTGGACGATTCCAGAGGCATGGGAGCCGTCGTCAGCCGGAGCTCGGAGCTGAAGGAAAGCGTACACTTCTCGAACCACGGCAGCACAGACGCGGACAACATGGTGTACCACTCCCTGTCGGAAGGCAAGGAGAACAGGCATCTCGAGCCGTTCATAATAGACATTCTGCCGGAGGAAGGTCAGGAATACTCTCCGTCCACACACGAGGGAGAGGAGTTCATCTACGTCCAGGAAGGCCAGGTAGAGGTGATTTACGGCAAGAACACATACCTTCTCGAAGCCGGGGACAGCATCTACTACGACTCGATAGTAAAACATCACGTTCACGGTTACAACGGCCAGAAGGCACGCATCCTCGCAGTTGTATACACACCAATCTGATGACAGGACAATGCAGTTATCCGAGAAGACATTAGGAGAATATCTGGAATACTGGGCAGAGCACACTCCGGACAGGGAGTATGTGGTGTATTCCGACAGAGCGCTGAGATTCAGCTGGCAGGAATTCAACGAGCGCGTGGACGACATGGCCCGCGGACTCATTGCCATAGGAGTCACAAAAGGCACTCATGTAGGACTGTGGGCGCAGAATGTACCAGACTGGCTGACATTCCTCTACGCCTGTGCAAAGATCGGTGCCGTCTGCATCACCGTCAACACCAACTACAAGCAGAGCGAGCTCGAGTACCTCGTCCGCGACTCCGACATGCACACGCTGTGTCTCACGGACGGCACATGGGAGAGCAAGTTCGTGGAGATGGCCTACAACATGCTTCCCGAACTGCGCCAGTGCCAGAGAGGACATCTGGACAGCAAGCGCTTCCCGAAGCTGAAGAACGTCGTCTATATCGGACAGGAGAAATACCGCGGAATGTACAACACAGCGGAGATTCTGCTGCTCGGGCGCAACACCGATGATGACGAATTCGACAGGCTCAGACATTCGGTGTCATGTCACGACGTGGTCAACATGCAGTACACATCAGGCACGACAGGTTTCCCGAAGGGTGTCATGCTGACGCACTACAATATCATCAACAACGGATTCCTGACCGGAGAGCACATGAAGTTCACCTCGGAGGACAAGCTCTGCGTATGCGTCCCGCTGTTTCACTGCTTCGGTCTCGTGCTGGCCACGATGAACTGCCTGACGCACGGCTGTACCGAGGTGATGGTGGAGCGGTTCGACGCTCTGGTGACTCTGGCATCCATCCACAGGGAACGCTGCACCGCATTGTACGGAGTTCCTACAATGTTCATCGCCGAACTGAATCACCCCATGTTCGACATGTTCGACCTGACCAGCCTCAGGACCGGAATCATGGCCGGAGCGCTGTGCCCCATCGAGCTGATGCGCCGCGTGGAGGACAAGATGCATCTGCGTGTCACCAGCGTATATGGTCTGACCGAGACTTCGCCGGGCATGAGCCAGACAAGGGTGGACGATCCGGACGATGTCAGATACACGACAGTCGGCCGCGACTACGAGTTCGTGGATGTAAAGGTGCTGGATCCGTCCACAGGCGAGGAAGTGCCGGTCGGAGTCCAGGGAGAGATGTGCTGCAAGGGCTTCAACATAATGAAGGGCTATTACAACAAGCCTGAGGCTACAGCCGAGACCATCGATGCCAACGGCTACCTGCATTCGGGAGATCTCGGCGTAAAGGACGAAAACGGCAATTACCGCATAACAGGCCGCATCAAGGACATGATAATCCGCGGAGGCGAGAACATCTATCCCCGCGAGATAGAGGAATTCCTATACCATCTGCCGGGTGTGAGCGATGTCCAGGTAGCCGGCATCCCGTCAAAGAAATACGGTGAGGAGGTCGGAGCATTCATCATTCTGGAAGAGGGAGTCACGATGACCTCGGAGGAGGTACGCGACTACTGCATGGGCAGGATTGCCCGCTACAAGATTCCGAAATACATCTTCTTCGTCGAAGAGTATCCGCTGACGGGCAGCGGCAAGATACAGAAATTCAAGCTTCGCGAACTCGGTCTGCAGCTTTGCAGCGAGCAGGGTATCGAAGTTATATAAAACATACAGTTATGGCACTGAACGAACAGATCAAACAGATGGCGATGCGTCTGAAGAGCCTGCGTGAGGACGTGGACATGAGCGTCGCCGAACTGGCGGACAGATGCGGAGTCAGCGCAGACGAGCTCACGAGATATGAGAGCGGAGAATCTGACATTCCGATGAACTTTGTGTGCAACGCAGCCATCGTCATGGGTGTCGAACCGCTTGAGCTCTTTGCCGGAGACACGCCTACGATGAACAACTACTGGCTCGTCCGCAAGGGCAAGGGGCCGGTCATCTCACGTCAGAAAGCCTACAAGTACCAGGCTCTGGCAATGGGATTCAAGCACGCCAAGGCTTCTCCGTTCATTGTAACGGTCGATCCGAAGGACGAGGAGCACCTGCATCTGAACACGCACAACGACCAGGAATTCAACCTCGTACTGAAAGGCAGTCTGCTGATGAACATCGCAGGCAAGGAAATCACTCTGAACGAGGGTGACAGCATCTACTTCGATGCCAATCAGCCTCATGCCGTAAGGGCGCTTAATGGAGAACCGGCACGTTTCTTTGCCATAATCATCTGATTCATGCTTGAGAAATATCTGAAACAGACGGAATTCGACTCACTTGAGGATTTCCGCCAGAATTTCGAAATCACAGTTCCTGAGCATTTCAACTTCGCGTACGATGTTGTTGATGCCTGGGCTCTGGAACAGCCTGACAAACCGGCACTGCTATGGACGAGCGACCGGGGAGAGGAGCATCTGTACACATTCGCCGACATAAAGCGCGAGTCGGACCGGACGGCGGCATTCCTCATGCAGCTCGGAATCGGCCGCGGGGATACCGTCCTGATGATGCTGAAACGGCGCATCGATTTCTGGTTCACGATCATCGCACTGCACAAGATAGGCGCAACTGCAATTCCCGCCACTCATCTTCTGACAGAGAAGGATCTCATATACCGCTGCAACTCCGCAGATGTCAAAGCTATCGTCGCGGCATCGGAGCCGGTGATAATAGGACACGTGGAGGGATGTCTGGCGCAGTCTCCTTCC
The DNA here is from genome assembly GCA_024398555.1 of Bacteroidaceae bacterium. GTDB lineage: Bacteria > Bacteroidota > Bacteroidia > Bacteroidales > Bacteroidaceae > Colenecus. The sequence continues at coordinate 5,424 of JAKSIW010000092.1, forward strand.
GTCCGGAACATCATCGCCACAGGCGAGTATCACGAAGGGCAGTGGCTCAGCATGGAGGAGGGACGCAGGAATGCGCCTGAATTCGTACGCCCGGACTTCGTGAACACCAACAGCGACATCTCGCTGCTGTACTTCACTTCAGGTTCGTCCGGCAACCCCAAGATGGTGGCCCACAACTTCCTCTACCCGCTCGGTCATATAGTGACGGCAAGATACTGGCACAACCTTCACGAAGGAAGCCTGCACCTGACCGTAGCCGACACCGGATGGGGCAAGGCTGTATGGGGCAAGCTCTACGGCCAATGGCTCACCGGCGCGACGGTGTTTGTCTATGACCACGAGAAGTTCACGCCTTCCGACATTCTCTCCGCAATGGCGAAATACAGGGTGACGTCATTCTGTGCGCCCCCTACCATTTACCGTTTCCTCATACGTGAGGACCTGAGCCAGTATGATCTGAGTGCGCTTGAATACTGCACCACGGCAGGCGAGCCGCTCAACCCGAGTGTCTTCGATACGTGGAAGAAGGTGACAGGGCTCGACATCCACGAGGGGTTCGGACAGACCGAAACCACCCTCACTATCGCCACCTTCCCATGGATGGAGTGCAAGCCGGGTTCGCTCGGAATACCGAATCCCGCATACGACATGGATCTTCTCACCGCTGACGGACGGTCGGCCGAGGACGGAGAGAGCGGCGAAATCATCCTTCACACGGACATAAGAAGACCCGTAGGACTCTTCGAGGAATATTATCACAATCCGGAGCTGACGAAGACAGTACACTATGACGGCGTCTATCACACCGGCGACGTGGCATGGCGTGACAGCGACGGCTACTACTGGTTCGTGGGACGTACGGATGACGTGATAAAGAGTTCGGGATACCGCATAGGTCCGTTCGAGGTGGAGAGCGCCCTGATGACACACCCCGCAGTGGTGGAATGTGCCGTTACCGGAGTGCCAGACGAGGTGCGCGGCCAGATAGTAAAGGCTACCATCGTGCTTTCCAAGGAGTACCGTGACACGGAGGACAAGGACGCTCTCATACGGGAGATCCAGAATCACGTGAAGAAGGTCTCCGCACCATACAAATATCCGCGCGTCATCGAATTCGTGGACGAGCTGCCCAAGACCATAAGCGGCAAGATACGCCGCGTGGAGATCCGCAGGAACGATATGGACAAAATGAAAGGCTGAAGAACTTCTCTTCAGCCACATTATATAAAACGCTTTTTTGTCTTATGCCATCTTTGCTATTGCAGCGCAGAGCTTTGACTTCAGGTTGGAAGCCTTGTTAGGATGGATGATACGGGTCTTTGCCATCTTGTCAAGAAGCTTCTGGACCTTAGGATAGAGAGCTGTAGCCTCTTCCTTGTTTGTCATTGCACGGAGCTGACGAACTGCGTTACGCATTGTCTTGGCGTAATAGCGGTTGTGCAGTCTTCTCTTCTCACTCTGTCTTGTTGACTTGAGAGTCGCTTTGTGGTTTGCCATTTCTAATATTTAATTTTATCATTTATCAAAGTAGCGCGCATGAGAGTCGAACTCATCTTGCAAGAATGAAAATCTTGAGTACTAACCGATATACGAGCGCGCCATCATTCTCCATTCCAATGCCCTACGCAGGCATTTCATGGCAGTTGCCTTTTAAGCGGTTGCAAAAGTAGTTACATTTTCCCAATTGGCAAAGTTTCCGAAACATTTTTTTATCTTCGCATTGCAAAACGGCTTCCAGTCTGATGTGGGATAAGGAGAAAGGCATAGTATTGGGATCTGTCAGACACAACGACAAATCCTGCATAGTGCACGTATTCACGGAGGGGTACGGTCATGTACCGTTCATCTTCTACCTCTCTTCCTCCGGCAGAAATGCCGGCAGGAACACGCTCCTGCAGCCTCTCACGCTCATCGGCTTCGAAGGCCGCATCATGCAGTCCTCACAGCTGCAGCACATGCGGGAGCCGATGAACCTGAGACCGTTCTCCGACATTCCGTTCAATCCGCAGAAGAGTGCCATCGCCCTGTTTCTCGGCGAGTTTCTGACATACGCTCTGCGCGAAGAAGGCGAAAACAGGCAGCTGTTCCGGTTTCTGGCGGACGCAGTATGCGGACTTGACTCATCCGACGAGCCGTGGAACATACACCTCTTCATCATGCTCAA
>JAKSIW010000093.1 GCA_024398555.1 Bacteroidaceae bacterium
CGGAAATATCGGCAGAAAACTGTTGATATTATAGCAGGATGGTTGCGATGTTGTACGCGAGGAATGCCACGACCCAGGCTACAAGACATTGGAAGACAGCCATTATGGTGGTCCATCGGCCTCCTGCCTCATATCTGACGGCATTGAGGTGTAGATGTTTTCTTCTGACATATTTCTTTTGTAGTACAGAAAAGTAATGATTGAAGGTCAGACTTGTGACAATGCAGAAGGTTAAGCTTGCCGGTGTACTGCACAAAATAGTTTTTTTAACGTGATTGCCAAAGGTGATGTTGTATCTTTGCGGATAATAAAACATTGTCTGATGAGAATTGTTTCGATATTATCAAAGTGTATGACGGCGGCACTGGGCATGTTGGCCATCTCATGCGCTAAGGAGACGGATGTCCCGTATATCCCTTCAGAATGGCGGTATGAACAATATTCCAATACGGACATATTGCCCGGTGACGATTTTTATAGCTTTGTCTGCGGAAGAGGCATCGCGATGGAAGGAGCGGACTCCTGGGCCCCGGTACCCAGTTGGATGAGGCAGGAGAAAGATTTCGGAACTTTGTCATACAGCGACGGAAATGACAATCCTGTCCCGGTCATGAAAAGGCTCAACGAGTTGAAGGGGGAGTTTGCCTCATCTCCCGCAAACAGGGCTGCAACATTTGCCGGTATCCAGACACGACTGAATAGAATCAGCAGACTGGAAAAGATTGAGGATTTCCCGATCAAGGCAGCGGAATACTATCAGAATGGGTACCTTTTTTACTTCATCCGACAAATTGGCCTTGCCGGACACAAATTCGGGATAATGGTCACTGTTCTCAAGGATGACATGCTGCAGGATTGGTCAGAAGAACAGCTGGCGGAGGCCGGAATAAGTAAGGATGAATATGACCGGCGTTTGAAGGAGGCACGGAGATTCGAACGGTATTTGCAGGATAACATAGAGGACGGAGGTGAGTCTGTTGCCGACCTTGATGCCGGAGTTGCCGGGGAATGCCGGCAGTTGGAGAAATATGTCGCATCATTTGCAACAACGAAGGCGGATGTCGGGGCCCTTGCCCGTTTCTCCGAGGCACTCGGCAACCGCAACCCTGATTTCATTCCGTCTGATGAAGTCAGCAGGCAGTATTTCGGACTTCTGGACAGAGTGGGACAGGAACTGCCGGATGCTGTAGATGCGGCTGATGCCTATCTGTGGTGCATGGCTGTATCTTATGACTTGGGTCTTCTGTCTGACCCTACGTCGCAGCTGAATTTCTTCCTTACAATTCTGTACCCCAATCTTCTGATGAACATTTCCCATACATTCTGCGATATGTATGCCAATCCGGAAACCATACGGAAGAATAAGGAAATCTTCGAATCCCTGCGCAGTACTATGGGTGAAAGGATAGACCGGTCGGACTGGATGACCCCGTATTCGAAAGCGCGTGCTATAGAGAAAGTTGATGCGATGGAATGTCATCTGGGAATATTGGACTGGTCCAGATATGAAGCCGATATGCCGGTTTCTGACGATATATGCTCGGCATTGCACGAGATAGGTGCCTGCTATGTTACCAAGATGATGAGGATCAGTGGCGAAAGCCATAATCTGGACCATATCGTGGCTTCCTTATATTGCACACCCGGCATCGGTATCCCGGCATACGCTGCAAATTCCTTCTATCTCCGTAACTGCAATGCGATGTGTATTCTGCCAAGTACCTCCATACTGACAGAGATGAATCCTGAATTCCCTTTTCAGACGTATGTCATTGCACATGAGATATGTCACGGATTCGATGCGGATGGAGCCCTATACAATGCCCTCGGTGAATTTGGCGACTGGTGGTCCATCGACGACAAGCTGGAGTTCAGGAAGAGACAGAATCAGTTGATAGAAATCTTCAATCAATATTATGTGGGTGGTACCACATTCTGTGACGGGGCCCGGACAACAGATGAAGATATGGCGGATCTTGGAGGACTTGAAATCGCCTGGTACACTGCTGTCCGGACGTTGGAGAAGAAGTATAGTGGGGACGAACTGACAGAGATGAAACGCCGCTTCTTCAAGTCCTATGCCGTATTTTGGGCACAATATATCAGCCCTGAAGAAAAAATCGCATTGGTCGGGAAGGATGAACACTCTCTCCTGGAGTATCGTGTCAACGGCATTGTCAACAACATCGATGACTGGTATCAGCTCTTTGATGTTACTCCGCAAAGTAAGTTCTATCTGTCTCCCGAACGCAGGGTAAGCCTTTGGTGGCAATAGGATATATTATAGCAGGATGATTGCGATGTTGTACGCGAGGAATGCCACGACCCAGGCTACAAGACATTGGAAGACAGCCATTATGGTGGCCCATCGGCCTCCTACCTCATATCTGACGGCATTGATGGCGGCGATGCAGGGGGTGTAGAGCAGGCAGAACACAAGCATCGATACGGCACTTGCCGAGGTCAGTATCCCTATGGCGCCGAGGACTTCCATAGTCGATACGACACTCTCCTTGGCCATAATGCCTGAGATAAGTGCCGTGATTATGCGCCAGTCCCCCAGTCCTATCGGCTTGAACAGCGGCGAAATCCAGCCGGCTACGGTGGCCAGCATGCTGCCTTCGCCGTTCTCCGTCATATTGAAGCGGAAATCGAATGTCTGGAGCAGCCAGATAATGATTGTGGCAAGGAATATCACCGAAAAAGCCTTCTGCAGGAAATCGCGTGTCTTGTCCCACAGAAGGTGTCCTACGTTGGAAATTCTCGGCATACGGTAGTTCGGCAGCTCCATTACGAATGGGGCCGGCTCGGAATGTCTGGTTGTCCATTTACGCAATAATGCCACGAGAATGCCGCACAGGATGCCTCCAAGGTACAGACCAATTAATATGATACCGCCGTGACCGGGAAAGAATGTACTTGTCAGAAGGGCGTATATGGGAATCTTTGCAGGACAGCTGATGAACGGCGTGAGCATTATCGTACGCTTGCGGTCTTTATCGGACGGCAGGGTGCGTGCTGCCATAATTGCCGGCACAGAGCATCCGAAACCTATCAGCAGCGGCACTATGCTTCGTCCTGACAGACCGAGCTTTCTGAGCAGCTTGTCTGTGACGAAAGCCACGCGCGACATATATCCGCTGTCCTCAAGCATTGACAGGAAGAAGAACAGCAGCACTATCACCGGAACGAAGCTGACAACCGTGCCCACTCCGCCGAAGATGGCATCGATAACCAGTGACTGTATGGTTGGACTCACATTTACACGGCTCATGCCGGCCTGACATATCCCTGCTATCCAGCCGATACCGCTCTCCATCCATTTCTGAAGCGGGGCTCCAAGCACATCGATGCTCAGCCAGATGGCCAGGCCGATAATCAGCAGGAAAATGGGCAGTGCTGTCCATTTCCCAGTGAGAATACGGTCGATGCGGCGGCTGCGGATGTATTCGCGGCTCTCACGGGGTTTGACCACGGTCCTGGCACACAGCTTTCTGATGAAAGAAAAACGCATATCGGCTATTGCTGCGGAACGGTCCAGTCCGCGTTCCTTCTCCATCTGCTCCACGATGTGCTCGATTGCGTCAATGTCTTCCTTCGAGAGATCCAATGACCTGATAATATCCGTGTCACCCTCCACAATCTTGTCTGCGGCAAATCTGCTCGGGATTCCGGTCTGATTGCAGTGGTCTTCGATAAGGTGCATTATGCTGTGCAGACAGCGGTGGACAGCTCCGCCATTGTCCTCCGGACTGCAGAAATCCTGTCGTACCGGTACTTCCTGATACTTTGCCACATGAATGGCGTGCCTTACGACTTCGTCGATACCTTCACCTTTTGCCGCCGAAACCGGTACTACAGGTATGCCGAGAATCCTCTCCATTCCGTTTACACGGATAGAGCCGCCGTTGCCGTGTACCTCGTCCATCATATTCAATACCAGCACCATTGGAATGCCAAGTTCCATAAGCTGTATTGTCAGATACAGGTGCCTTTCGATATTGCTCGCATCGACGATATTGATTATTCCTCTGGGCTTCTCGTTCAGAATGAATTTCCGCGAGACAACCTCCTCTGTGGTGTATGGCGATAATGAGTAGATGCCAGGAAGATCTGTGACTACAGTACCCGGGAATCCCTTTATCTGTCCGTCCTTGCGGTCAACCGTAACCCCGGGGAAGTTGCCGACGTGCTGGTTGGAGCCTGTCAGGACATTGAACATCGTTGTCTTGCCGCAGTTCTGCTGGCCGGCGAGCGCGAATGTCAGTATCGTGTCCTTGGGAAGCGGCTGTTCATTCTCGCGTGAGTGATACCGTCCCTCCTCGCCCAAGCCGGGATGAGGGTCTTCCTCATGGTCGTTCGGGTTATAACCTACCTCATCCAGCGGCGAGTCCGGCTCAACGGCATTCCGCTCTGATTTCCTGATCAGAATCTGACGGGCTTCAACCACGCGCAGCGTAAGCGAATAACCCTGCACCAATATCTTGAGCGGATCACCCATCGGCGCGGCTCCCAGCATCTTTATCTCAGTACCTGGAATGAGCCCCATATCAAGGAAATGCTGACGTAATGCGCCTGTTCCCCCTACGCTGTCAACTATAGCAGTCTGTCCTGCCGGCAAGTCATTAATCCCCATAGTTATACTGCCGGCCTTATGAATTGCTGCGGATTACCTCGGCAGAGGCAGTCAGAGCATCAAGTTCTTCCTTGGTCATAGTCGTACTGGTTATAGCTGACGCACCACAGGAACTGACATAGCAGGGAACCGACAGAGACACGCCGTCAATGCCATACTCACCGTTCAGAGTCACTGAGACAATCAGAATCTGATGCGTATCATGTATTATGGCATTTACTATCTGGGCAGCTGCGGCTGCAACTCCGAACGAAGTGGAACCTTTCTTCTCGAATATCTTGAATCCTGCACGCCTTATCACCTCCAACAGCTTTTCACTTGACAGACTCACGTTGATTCCAATCTGTGAAGAAAGGAATCTGTCAACAGGCATTCCCATAACCGTAGTCCATCGCCATATTATACAGGAAGAGTTCCCGTGCTCTCCAAGAACGTATGCAGAGACATCCCTCGGCTGAATGTCAAGCATCTCCGCAAGATAGCGTCTGAGTCTGGCAGAGTCAAGCAGTGTACCAGTGCCAATCACTTTCTCACGCGGTCTGCCGGTAAATCTCATCAATGCGCTGACCAGAACGTCCACAGGATTGCTTATGACAATGATTATGGCATCCCTATTGTATTTGTTCAGTTCTTCAGAGACTTCCCGCGCAATATCAATATTCACTTTGGAAAGTGACATACGGTCAGTGGTGTGATTCTTTATGCTCGGACCGATTGTATAGACAATGATATCGGCGCCTGCCGTCATCTCATATCCGCCACCTTTTATCCGTGTCTTGATATCGTAATTGAGCGCAAGACTGTCCTTGAAATCAGCCAGTTCACCTTCTATCTTATCCTTGTTGCGCCCGCAGAGAACAAGCTCGTGAATCTCGGGCATATTCATGAACGTGTGGAATGTCGCCATTCCCACATTGCCGTAACCTAATATCGCCACTTTCATATTCTGCAAAGATAATCATTACTGTTATCACCACATTATCAAACTGTGAAAGAAGAAATCTCTATAAGATTCCCATCCGGATCGGCAACATAGCAGGTACGCTGACCCCAAGGTTCCGTTGTCGGCTCCAGAACAGGCTTTGCACCTTGGGAGACAGCAAGTTGGAATTCCCTGTCAACATCGGCATAAGTGGGGACATCAAATGAAATTTCCATCGTGCCATTTACATCATCCGGATAGGTGAAAGCTCTTGATACCATCCTTTCAAACTCCGTGCGTGGGAACAGGAGGATGCGCATGCCATCCAGTTTCATCTCAACATTCGGCTGTACACCGTCCCAATCGGTCGTGAAGCCGAACACTCCGGTATAGAAATCCACTATGGACCTGTTGTCCCTGGTAAACAGGGCTATCGTATTGAATGTAAAGCGTTTTGACATAATATGCTAATGATGCAATGTTTTCTTATAGCGCGTACTCCAGTCTCATTACTCTTACAGGCATGTCCGCGCCCACTTCCAGATTCGGGCACAGCACCTGGTGACCTGTATCAGCAAAACCGCATTTCTCCATCACCCTGCCGGATGCCGGATTCTCAGGGAAGAAATCACCCCAGAGAACGGAGAAGCCCTTGACATTGAAGCAGTAATCCACCACTGCCCGCATCGCCTCCGTGCAGATACCTTTTCCCCAATATGGTCTGGCTATCCAATAGCCCACCTCGCACTGGTCATCTCCGATGTCAAGATTCGAACACGATGCCGGAAGATAGCCCACACAGCCTATCACTTCCGATGTCTCTTTCAGTTCGACGGCCCACATGCCCTCTCCGCAGAAGACATTTCTTATAATATCAAGACTCTCCTCCACCGATTTGTGCGGCTGCCATCCCGCTCGCGGCCCCACTTCGGGGTCAGAGGCATATTTGAAGAGAGTTTCCGCATCCGATTCCCGCCAGGGCCTCAGAACGAGCCTTTTTGTTTCCAATATCTGCATACTCATTTCGATTTATAATCACACTATGCGGATTGCATTGATGATTCGCCCGCATTTCGTCCCCTCACGTCTCGCCGAATAGAACCTCCCGTCCTCGTAAGTGCAGATATCGCAGGACTGGATATTCCCAGGTCTGACGCCGGCACTTTCCAGCAGCCATCTGTTTGCCCGGATCAGGTCAATGTGATGACCTCCACGCATAGTACCGGCAACCTGTTCTCCGTCATACTGCCAGATTTCATCCATCGGGAAGCCGCTTTCCCTGAACATACCGACAACCTCCTCACCCACCTGAAAACTGCGTCTGCTGATGCCTGGGCCAATCATCGCTATCAGATTGGAAGCATCTGTTCCAAATGTGTCGTGCATCGCCTGAATAGTATGCAGGGATATTCTGCGCACCGTACCCTTCCATCCTGAATGCACGGCTGCCACAGCCTTATGCAGCGGGTCATACAACAGTACAGGAATGCAGTCCGCCGTCCTCACCCCTATCGCACAGCCCTTCAAATTTGTAATAAAGGCATCATACCCCTCCAGATCCTCACGTGTCAGGTCAGGCCTGTCCACGACCGCCACTCTGACATCATGCACCTGATGTCCGCAGATGACATGATACGGCAGCTGCGCATCGCGCATGGTGGAGAATGCCTCCACGCCATCGGCAAGCGGATAATACAGCAGATTGTCTGATATCGGTCCCATACTCCTTCCTATGGTCATATCTGCAAAAATATAAATAAATGTCCGCAATTACGCATTGATGTTTCAGGAGGCATATGTTTGCAGTATCGGCAGTCTGTCAGACAGCGAAATGGAATACTTTTCAGTCAAAAAGAATTATCGAAAAAGGAGCTATTCGGGCATAGTGACTGCTGGAATGATTCTTCCGGGCGAAAAAACAGGAAAGATTACCAAGTTAATTTTTGAAGATTACTTAGAATCTGTTTTGAAATGTTCGATTAA
>JAKSIW010000094.1 GCA_024398555.1 Bacteroidaceae bacterium
TTTTTAAGAGGCCATCCCCTGCCCCATAGCAGTGGGGTGGCCTCTTGTAACTAATAATTGAATAAGGAATGAAGCAATTCTACGCATTTGTATTATCACTGTTGATTCCACTCTGTGCATCTGCCAAGTTCGTGGACGAGTCCCGTGCGCGTCAGTTGGTATCGGACTGCATGATGGATGTCCTGATAAACAGTGCTTCAATCGGTGATGTCAGTCAGATGAAATATGAAGGTGATGCAGCCTATTATGTCATCAACATGCAGCCTGAAGGCTGGGTGATTGTGGCTGCATCCGACGCTGTGTCACCTGTGATAGCGTACAATACTACCGGACGTTTCGATATGACACCTGAAATGAGTAATGTCAACTGGTGGATGAACAAGGTGGCGGCTGTCGTGAGCGAGTCCATCAGAACTGATGCCCCGTCGCTCGAAGACTGGACATTCCATCATCATCCGGCAACACGAGGTGGCGAAGTCATTATTCAGCCGCTTATCAAAGTTCACTGGAATCAGGGCTCTCCTTACAATCAGTTCTGCCCTACGGATGGAGTGGACCGTGCCATTGTAGGCTGTGTTGCTGTCGGTATGGCTCAGGCGATGTCTGTCGCAAAGTGGCCGGAGCGGCCTGTGGGTTCTCACAGCTATTTCCATGATACTTATGGTGTCGTTTCTGTCGATTATGACAGCGAGGAACCTTACGACTGGAACGCAATGCTCTCCGGAGATAAGACAGAGGCGGCCAGACTGCTGTATCATTGCGGAGTATCTGTCGATATGAATTACGGACCTTCGAGCTCAGGTGCCTTTTCGGAGGATATCAAAGCTGCTATGCTCAGATACTTTTCCTATCCCACCACACTCAAATATACCTACAAGGATAATGTTGCTGACTATGACTGGAACAATATGTGTCTTGATGAACTCAGGGCCGGGCGAGCCATTATCATGAGTGGTGCTGATTCGGGTGGAGGAGGCGGACATTGTTACAATGTTGACGGATATGACGGAGCTCTCTTCCACTTCAACTGGGGATGGGGCGGCCATTGTGACGGATATTACGCAATGGGTGATATGAAACTGCCGGGTGGTAACGGTAACTACTGTGTTGGGATGGATGCCGTGACCCTCGTACGCGCACCAAATTTCAGACCGACTGACGCTTACCTTTCTACTGATAAGGTCAATGCCGATGCGCCTACTGGCTCTCTCGTGGCAAAGGTCATAGTGGAGTGCGAGGTAGAGTCACAGTACGAGTATAAGATTACCGGCAGGCTCAATCCTACCACTCACAAGTACCGTACCGTACCGTTTGCGTTTGACGGGAATGGTAATCTCTATACAACCAAGGAGATGACCAAGGAGAAGAAGGACGGTTATGATGAGGAAGCCGGCGGCTATAATGTAATTATCTCCGTCACATCTCTCAAAACTGGAGACAAGCTGCAGAGAGAAACGGTCATCAAGGTGGTGAATGAAACACTGGTTCAGGAAATAGCAGCTGAACCGAATGTCGTTTCTGAGGAGTTCTTCTCTCTGGACGGCAGACGTCATGCATTTGATGAACTGGGCTCAGGCATCTATCTGTCAGTGAAGTGCTTCTCTGATGGTAGCAGGAGTGTAACAAAACACCTGAAATGATGAGAAGGTTCTGCTGTTTTGCTGTGCTTGCCCTGTTGGCTGTGCTGGTGAAGGCTGATGAATATACTCCGACCACCATGTGGCCGTATATCTACGAGGAATTCACGGAAGGCACTGTCCATCATAAGGGAGGCCAGCAGGTGATTGCCCATCTGAATATCCACATTCTGGAAGGCGAACTCCATTTTCTGAAGAATGATGAGATATGTACGGTCAATCTCAGCACTGTCGATTATGTGGAACTCAACGGTGACAAATACGTTGCTGCAGGCAATCAGATAATGCGCGTGCTGCAGGAGAATGGAGACGGGTTTGTGCTGGAGAGCAAACTGGGAGATTTCGAGTCTCTCTTCGTGGGAAGCGGAGCATACGGCGCAAGTGCCAACACTCAGTCCGTGACGAATCTGGCCTCCATTGAAATCGGTGGCAAGAATATCGTGAACCATTCCAAACTCCTGATGGAGAAAAAGGAGAATGGCGGCCGTGAGCTTTCATACAAGGAGAAGCTCTATATCAAGGTGGGGAATGACTATTCCGAAGCTCTTCAGAAGGAAGTGGCAGACAGATTCTTCGCTACAGGTATTCCGGATGACTGGAAGCCGTTCCTGAAGTCCGAGAAGATAAAATGGCGCAGGAGCGAGGATTTGCTCAAGGTGGTTGAATTTATTCAGCGGCACTGACAATAAAAAAATGACCGGCAAATCTGCCGGTCATTTTTTTATTGCGGGGTAGGATTACTTCTTGGTTCCGCAGTATTCGTCAGAAACTGTCAGCTTCTTGCGGCCGTGAGCCCTGCGAGATGCCAATACGCGACGACCGTTAGCGGTTGCCATTCTTTCACGGAATCCGTGCTTGTTCTTTCTTTTCCGATTTGACGGCTGGAATGTCCTCTTCATAATCTATGTTGTTTTTGTTATTAATTCTCCAATGAGCGAATATCGGGTTGCAAAATTAGAGTTTTTTTTCTGAAAGACAAATAGTGACAGCGTTTTTTGCTCATTTCTTCTGTACAATTTGATGTAAATGTCGCATCGGATGTCATTTTGTCTATTGGTTTTCCAAGATTTTTGTATTTTCGCATGATTATACGAGCAAATTATTCATTAACAATACAACAACAGATTATTTATGATTCTTTGTCAAGACATTAAGATTGGAACCTGCATCAATCTGGAGGGGCAGCTTTATTTCTGCATCGATTTCCTGCATGTAAAACCGGGTAAGGGCAATACGTTCGTCCGTACCAAACTGAAGAACGTCGTCAACGGCCGGGTACTTGAGCGTACTTTCCAGATCGGTTTCAAACTGGAGGATGTCCGCGTGGAGCGCCGTCCGTACCAGTACCTCTATCAGGACGATATGGGATATGTGTTCATGAATCAGGAGAACTTTGAGCAGATTACTCTTCTGAAGGACCTCATCAATGGTGTTGACTATTTGAAGGAGGGAGAAGTCGTTGATGTCGTGACCAACGCCACCACAGGAGAGGTTCTCTTTGCAGACCTGCCTGTAAAGGTCGTTCTCAAAGTCGTCTATACGGAGCCTGGTCTGAAGGGCGATACCGCAACAAATGCCACAAAGCCTGCCAAGGTCGAGACCGGCAATGAGGTCAGGGTTCCTCTGTTCATCAATGAGGGTGAACTTATCGAGGTTGATACCCGCGACGGTTCCTATCAGGGCAGAGTGAAGGCCTGATAGAATCGTTCATGGATGAGCCATACAAGCTGAATCTCTCTCAGTGGGCCCCGGAGGACAGGCCAAGGGAAAAGATGATGCTTCAGGGTGCAAGAGCACTCACAAACGCCGAACTTTTGGCGATACTGATACACACGGGAAACACTGAGGATTCGGTGGTGGCTTTGACTCAGAAGGTTATGGCTTCTTGCCGCAACAGTCTTTCCGAGCTGGGAAAACTAAGCGTCGAGGAGCTGTGCTCTTTTAAGGGAATAGGTCCGGCAAAGGCAATCACGATATTGGCTGCCTGTGAGCTGGGTCGCAGAAGAAAGGAGGAAAATCCGGTGGAGAGACCGGTAATCCGCAATTCCCGTGATGTATATGATTATTTCTATCCGCAGCTTGCCGATCTGCAGATTGAAGAGTGTCACGTACTCTTCGTGAATCAGGCGGCCAAGGTGCTGGATAGCTCCAGAATATGCGTTGGAGGCATAGCGGAGGCTTCGGTGGATATACGCTGTGTGTTGCGTGACGCTATCATGAAGCGGGCTGTTGCCATCGCTCTCTGCCACAACCATCCGTCCGGAAGTACACGTCCCAGTACTGCGGATGATGAACTGACACGAAAACTGTACAAGGCTGCCGGATCGGTGGACATACGGCTGATAGACCATATCGTGTTTGCAGACAAAGGCTATTACAGCTACGCTGACGAGGGACGCTTGTGATTAATTGTTTTGCTATGGATAGGCTTGAACTGGAAGAAAGAATCGTGGAGGTGCTCAGGACTGTGTTTGATCCGGAGATTCCGGTCAATATCTATGATCTCGGGCTGATATACGGCGTGGATGTGGATGATGACAGCAATGTCACCATCACGATGACTCTCACTGCTCCTGGGTGTTCTCTGGCCGATTTCATTGTGGAGGATGTACGCCAGAGGGTGGAGGGCATTGCGGAGGTGAAATCTGCAGTGGTCAATCTCGTGTTCGAGCCTGAGTGGAACAAGGATATGATGAGCGAGGAGGCAAGACTGGAACTTGGATTCGAATGAAAAGCATTTATTTCATATCTGATGCGCATCTCGGCTCCTGGGCCGTGTCGCAGAGACGCATGCAGGAGAGGCGTCTCGTACGTTTTCTGGACGAGATCAAGGAAAAGGCTGAGGCTGTCTATATGCTCGGTGACATGTTCGACTTCTGGTATGAGTTCAAGTATGTCGTCCCCAAGGGCTATACCAGATTTCTTGGCAAGGTGTCCGAACTGACGGACCGCGGTGTGGAAGTCCATTATTTCACAGGTAATCACGATATATGGAGCTATGGCTATCTGGAACGTGAATGCGGTGTGACTATCCACAGGGAGCCGATGATGGTCGAACTGATGGGGCAGGTGTTCTATCTCGCCCACGGCGATGGGATGGGGGACCCGTCCCGCTCGTTCAGGCTGCTGCGGGGAGTGTTCCACAGCAGAACCTGCCAGTTCCTCTTCTCGCTGCTTCCTACCAGATGGAGCATGTATTTGGGGCTGTCTTGGGCCAGACACAGTATGCAGAACCATCATCAGGAAGGTGTCGCGCCATACTACGGTGATGATAAGGAGTATCTCATGCTTTACTCCCGCGAGTGTCTGAAAAAATATCCGGATGTGAACGTGTTCATGTTCGGACACCGTCATATTGAAGTGGACAGGCCGATATCCGAGTCATGCCGGTTAATGATAATCGGAGACTGGCTCGAGCACTTCACATACGCGGTGCTGGACGGCACAGGTCTCCGATTATGCAATTACGTCGAAGGTGAGACGCGGGTTTGATTACCTGACAAGTTCCAGAGTGTCCTTGGCTATCATCAGTTCCTCGTCTGTCGGCAGTACTACCACCTTTACCTTTGAATCTGGTGTTGAGATGATTCCGTCTCTGCCGAACATGATGTCGGCATTGGCCTTCCTGTCAATGCTGATGCCGAGAAATTCCATTCCTTCGCATACGGCTTCACGGATTTCGTAACGGTTCTCTCCGACACCTCCGGTGAAGACTATCACATCCACACCGCCCATCGCTGCGGCGAATGCGCCGATGTACTTCTTGATCCGGTATGAATACATCTTCTTGGCCAGCGCTGCCCTTTCGTTGCCGGCTTCGACGGCAGCTGACACTTCGCGCATATCGGAAGATACTCCGGAAATACCCAGAAGGCCGGATTTCTTGTTCAGCAGATTGGATATGCCGGTGGAGTCCAGTCCTTCCTTATCCATCAGGTAGGTCACCGCTCCTGCATCGATGTCACCGCTGCGCGTACCCATCATGATGCCTTCCAATGGTGTGAGTCCCATGGTGGTGTCCACGCTCCTGCCATCCTTGACAGCTGTGATGGAACCTCCGTTACCTATGTGACAGGTGATGATTCTGGAACCTTCCGCCTTGATGCCGAGGTATTTGCATATCTCTCCCGATACGAATCTGTGGGAAGTGCCGTGGAATCCGTAGCGTCTGACTCCGTATTTCTGATACAGTTCGTACGGTACGGCATACAGATATGCGTAGTCGGGCATGGTCTGATGAAAGGCTGTGTCGAATACTCCTACCTGCGGAATGTCGGGCAGCAGTTCGCTGACTGCATTCACGCCCTTCAGATTGGCGGGGTTGTGAAGCGGAGCCAGGTCGTTGCAGGCCGCAAATGCCTCGAGGACCTCCGGCGTGAGCAGGACGCTCCTGTTGAACTTCTCGCCTCCGTGTACCATGCGATGGCCTACTGCATCAAGTTCGCTGAGCGATTTGATGACTCCGTATTCACTTCCTGTCAGTATCTCGAAGATGAACTTGACACCGCAGGTGTGCTCGGGAATGTCCTTCTCAATTATCTTCTTCTCTCCGGACTGGGTGGTGAGCTTCAGGAATGAGCCCTTCATGCCGATCTTCTCGATTCCTCCCTGTGCAATAACTTCGTTCCTGTCCATGTCGAACAGCTTGTACTTGATGGACGAGCTGCCGCAGTTCAATACCAATATCTTCATGTCAATTGTTTTTTCCGGCTGCAATAGCCTGGTTGGCCGTAACGGCAATCATTTTGTAAACGTCATCGATGGAACAGCCTCGCGAGAGGTCGTTGACAGGACGTGCTATGCCCTGCAGGATGGGGCCGATAGCTTCGGCTCCTCCAAGTCTCTGTACGAGCTTGTATGCGATGTTGCCCACTTCAAGAGTAGGGAATACCAGTACGTTGGCCCTGCCTGCTATTTCAGAGCCCGGAGCCTTGCTTGCGCCTACTGACGGCACGAGTGCGGCATCTGCCTGAAGCTCTCCGTCGATCTTGAGATCAGGAGCAAGTTCTTTGGCCATCTGCAGTGCTGATGTAACCTTGTCGATGACTTCATGCTTGGCGGAACCCTTCGTCGAGAAACTCAGCATGGCCACTCTCGGATCGGTGAATCCGGCTACGGCTCTGGCGGTTCCGGCGGAAGCGACGGCAATCTGAGCGAGCTGTGCTGCATCCGGAACAGGAGTCACCGCGCAGTCAGCAAACACCAGGATACCGTTTTCTCCGTATTGAGGGGTTTGGGTAAGCATGATGAATGCACCTGACACGCAGCTGATTCCCGGCGCGGTTTTGATAATCTGGAGAGCGGGTCTGAGAACGTTGCCTGTCGGGTTGCGGGCTCCTGCCAGCTGACCGTCGGCATCTCCGGCCTTGATGATGAGGCATCCCAGATACAACGGGTCTGTCACTTTCTGCATGGCTTCTTCCATAGTCATGCCCTTGTTCTTCCTGAGCTCGTACAGGAGGGTGGCATATCTTTCCTTGTCCGGATTGTTGTCAGGGTCGATAATGGTAGCCCTGCTGATGTTCTCCAACCCCCATTCTCCGGCGAGAGCCAGTATCTCGGCCCTGTTGCCTAATATTACAAGGTCTGCCACTCCGTCTGCAATCACTCTGTCCGCTGCCTTGAGCGTGCGTTCCTCCGTTCCTTCCGGAAGAACTATGCGCTGTCTGTTTTCCTTGGCATGCAGGACAATCTGTTCCATCAGTTCCATATCTGTATGCTTTATAGTTTTCTGCTTGCGAATTTAATGAAAATGACGGTTGCCCGGGCATGTCAGAGCAATAAAAAAACAGCGATGTGCATCTGCATATCGCCGTTTTCAAGTAGCGGGACTCAGGATTGAACTGAGGACCTCATGATTATGAATCATGCGCTCTA
>JAKSIW010000095.1 GCA_024398555.1 Bacteroidaceae bacterium
AATACCGGCTGGCATTCATCGTGCCAGCCGGTATTCATTATCTGTAATCCGAAGTCCCCTTACAGGAATATGTACCTCAGGATGAACAGGATAGCCAGAATCCACATGGTCGGGGTAATCTTCTTCAGGAACTGATGATCGAAGATACCGGCGATACCGTTCAGAACTACGAATGCAATCATACCGATCAGGATACCGTCGGAGATGCTGTATGCGACAGGCATCAGGATAACGGTAAGGAATGCCGGGATGGACTCGCGGTAGTTCAGCCAGTCAATCTTGGTCACAGGCTGCATCATCATCATACCTACGATGATAAGGGCAGGAGCTGTAGCTGCATTTGGAATGGACACGAACAGCTTTGAGAAGAAGAGAGCCAGCGCGAAGCAGCAGGCTGTCGTGAAAGCAGTCAGACCTGTACGTCCGCCAGAACCAACACCAGTCGAGCTCTCGACATATGTGGTAGTTGTTGAAGTACCGAAGCAGGCACCTGCCACAGTACCGATAGCATCAGACATGAAGATCTGGTCAATGCCATCAACATTACCCTTCTCATCAATGAAACCGGCCTTCTGTGATACGCCTACAACAGTTCCCAGTGTATCGAACATATCGATGAAGAGGAATGTGAAGACAACGATCAGCATATCGAGTGACCATATCTTATTCCACTGGAACTGGCAGAAGATAGGCTTGATGCTTTCCGGCATACCTACAATACCGTTGAAGTGTGTCAGAGTGGTACCTGCCACCTCTGCAGTCGGATCCTTGATGAACATACCGATTACGAAAGTGATGAGAATGCCGAGGAGCACACCACCACGGACATGAAGCATAGCCAGCGAGCAGGAGATCACAAGACCGATGACTGCGAGCAGTGCGCTGCCCTGAGTCAGATCGCCCAGCTTGACCAGAGTGGCACCGTCATCTACAATCAGACCGGCATTCTGCATACCGATGAATGCGATGAACAGACCGATACCGGCACCGATAGCGTTCTTCAGAGAAATAGGAATAGCATTGATGATGAGCTGACGGATCTTGGTGGCGGTCAGGATGATGAAGATGACACCCTCGACGAGGACTGCCGTGAGGGCAAACTGCCATTCGTATCCCATACCGAGACAAACGGTATATACGAAGAATGCGTTAAGACCCATACCTGGAGCAAGACCGAAAGGCTTCTTTGCCAGGAATGCCATCACGAATGTAGCGAATGCAGCAGCCAGAGCTGTAGCAGTGAACACTGCCGTGTTAGGCATATCCAGAGCGCTGAAGATGCTGGGATTGACAGCCAGAATATAGGCCATCGTCAGGAATGTCGTGATACCCGCAACAATCTCAGTACGCACGTCGTGCTTTGCGGGGTCAAATCCAAAACATTTGGTTAAAAGCTTGGTTGACATATCAGATACTCATTAATCAGTAATACCGTATTAGAAAACCCACTTTGCACCAACGCACGGATTGCATACGAATCCGTCTTCAGGATTGCCGGCGAAGTTGTATCCAAGCTCCACCTCACCGCCGATGTTCAGATTCTCGCATCCGAAGAAACGGCCTACGTTGTACCAGAGCTGCGGTTCTGACAGGAACACCCAGTCAGTCTCGTCATCGCTGATGCACTGCTTCTGTCCCCAGAAATCAGCGAAACCGGAGAAGCGGAGTCCCTCAATACCGAAGAGATCCTGCATACCCCAAACAGCTGTGAACTGGAGCGGAGTGCTGTCGCTGTCGCCCTTGATTTTCTTGTACAGAACCTTGAGGTTCAGAGTGTTGGCAAAATCAGCGCTGTGAAGGAAGTAGTCAACGCCGAACAGCCATGCATTGGTAACAGGGAATGCGCCTGCATTGCCACCGCCCAGACCGAAAGTACCGAAACCACCGTTGTACTCTACCTGAAGGCTCAGAGGAGCCAGCTTGGTGTCACTCCAGAAATTGAGACAGCGTGCAATCTCAAAATAGGTGTTTGACGGAGCCTGAATGTCATCATCGTAATCCTTGTAGTTGTAATCATAGTCAATGAAGAAGAATGTGTTACCCCAGTTGTCCTGATGGAAGCCTTCAAGGGTGGTGGTGATGAATTTTCTGTCACTGCCGAGGTCATAGAAAACCTGGAGATTTGTCTGTGCGAAAGCACCGACTGCCAGCAGGCTGAATCCTGCAAATGCCAAAACCTTTTTCATAAATTGTAATTTATTAGTTAAGTAAAAAAATGTAATCGTTATCAGTCCTGATGACGCTTGTAGTTTTTCATCTCCTCGGTGAAGCCCTCAGTATTCGAACCATGCTTGCCGCTCGTATAGTCTGCAGTAAGCTGGAAGTCCTTGCCCGGAAGTATTGCGTTCAGCAGAATGCCCGCGATAGCTGCGACAGCGAGACCTGACAGGGAGACCTTGCCGATGTTTACGCTGCCCGGACCATACTGGATACCGATGGCAAGCACGAGAATCAGAGCTGCCACAAGCACGTTGCGGTTGTTCATGAAGTTGACCTTGTTCTCGACCAGATTGCGTACACCCACTGCGGAAATCATACCGTAAAGCACCAGTGACACACCGCCTACAGTTGCCGTCGGCATACAGTAGATGAGCTGCGCGAACTTCGGTGAGAATGAGAATATGATAGCCAGAACAGCAGCAATGCGGACCACCTTCGGATCAAGCACTCTGGTCAGATTCAGCACACCTGTATTCTCGCCGTATGTCGTATTGGCAGGAGCTCCGAACAGAGCGGCCACCATGGTAGCCAGACCGTCACCGAGAAGTGTACGGTGCAGACCCGGATTCTCCAGATAATTGCGCTGACATGTGGATGTGATGGCGCACACATCGCCGATGTGTTCGATCATCGTAGCGAATGAAATCGGAACGATGGCGATGATTGCGGAACTTACGAATGACCAGTCGGGATTCTTGAATACTGCAAAGGCAGTGTTCTCCATCTGTACCGGAAGTCCGAACCATGCAGCCTCCTTCATCGGTGTGAAATCCACCTGGCCGAAGCATGCGGCAATGATGTATGAACCCAGAACGCCCAGCAGAATAGGAATGATCTTGATCATGCCCTTGCCGAACACATTGCAGACCACAATGATGATGATTGCCAGAATTGCAATCCACCAGTTGCTCTCGCAGTTGTTGATGGCACTTGCCGAGAGGATCAGACCGATGGAGATGATGATAGGTCCAGTCACAACAGGCGGGAAGAAACGCATTGTCTTCCTGACTCCGTAGAAGCGGAAAAGAGCTGCCAGTATAAAGTACATGATGCCGGCACAGGCCACGCCGATGGAGGCGTAGGTCAGAGCTTCAGGAACCGTATAGCCCAGAGCAGTTCCCATTTCCTTGACTGCGGCATATCCGCCCAGAAATGCGAATGAAGAGCCCAGGAATGCAGGCACCATACGTTTTGTGCAGAAATGAAAAATAAAAGTGCCGATACCCGCAAACAGCAGTGTAGCGGAAACAGACAAGCCTGTAATCAGCGGAACCAGGACAGTGGCGCCGAACATGGCGAACATGTGCTGGAAGCCCAGTACCAACATTTTTCCCTTTCCGAGTGCACGAGCATCATAAATGGCTTCGTTCTCATTGACCAACGCAGATTCTTTCATCAGTTCTAATTTTAATCGGTTAAAAAAAACATTGGAAACAAAAGTACATTCTACAGGAGAAGTTAAAAAGGAAAAAGAGAGGGAATATTCACAATTGTTGAAAACTTTTTAAATCACGTTAACATTTCCGGCGGCTGTTCCGCTTCCTGCAGCCACAAAAAAAAGAATCGGTGGCAGATGTCACCGACTCTAATAATAAATAAGGTATGCAACGCCCGACTGCAGAATACCGTTCTCAGCCGTAAATCACCTTCTTGCCTGCAAGCAATGTATTGCGCATCAGTGAGCAGATGGTCATGGGCCCCACTCCGCCCGGAACAGGAGTGATGTAGCTGCACTTTGGAGCGACTTCGTCAAAGCGCACGTCTCCGCACAGACGGAATCCTGACTTGCGTGTGGCATCGGGAACACGTGTAGTACCGACATCTATCACCACTGCACCCTCCTTCACCATATCTGCGGTAACGAAGCCGGGCTGTCCCATTGCTGCCACAATGATGTCCGCCTGACGGCATTCCTCCTTCAGATTGGCCGTATGGCTGTGGCAGACAGTCACGGTACAGTCACCCGGATAGGACTTCTGCATCAGAAGCGACGCCATCGGCTTGCCGACGATATTGCTGCGGCCCAGCACGACGCACTTGCGGCCCTTCGTCTCTATGTTGTAACGGCGGAGAAGCTCCAGAATGCCGTTCGGAGTAGCAGACACGAAACATGGCAGTCCGATATTCATGCGGCCCACATTGATGGGATGGAAACCGTCCACATCCTTGCGATAGTCAATAGCCTCGATGATGTGCTGCTCGTTGATATGCTTCGGCAGAGGCAGCTGCACGATGAATCCGTCCACATCATCATCCTCATTGAGACGGCGCACCTGATCGAGAAGCGCCTCCTCGGTGATGTCATCCTCGAAACGGATCAGTGTGGACTTGAAGCCGCACTCAGCACACGACTTGACCTTGTTTGCCACGTATGTCTCACTGCCGCCGTCATGTCCGACCAGCACCGCTGCCAGATGCGGACGCTTGCGTCCCTCTGCAACCATTCTCTCCACTTCCGCCGCAATCTCCTCCTTGATGTGAGCGCTTACGGCCTTTCCGTCTATCAACTGCATATCTACGTTATTATATTATCTCATCATCCTGCCGGGCATCATCGGGAACTTGGCCCCGGCCACGCCCTTCATCACCTTGCGTGTCTCGGCGAACTGCTTGAGCATACGGTTCACCTCGGACAGAGGCTGACCGCATCCTTTGGCTATGCGTTCGCGTCGCGACGGGCTTCTGTCAAGCAGGTCAGGATTACTTCTCTCCTGCGGAGTCATCGATCCTATCATCGCCTCTATTCCCTTGAAGGCATCGTCATTGATGTCAATATTTTTCATCGCCTTGCCGAGGCCCGGAATCATTCCTATGACATCCTTCAGATTTCCCATCTTCTTGATCTGTGCTATCTGGTCACGGAAGTCGTTGAAGTCAAACTTGTTACGTGCCATCTTGCGCTGCAGGCGACGGGCCTCCTCCTCATCGAAGTTCTGCTGGGCACGTTCCACGAATGAGACGATATCACCCATTCCAAGGATACGGTCGGCCATTCGCGCCGGATGGAACACATCGAAGGCATCCATCTTCTCACCCGTTCCGACGAACTTGATGGGCTTGTCCACAACCGTGCGGATACTCAGAGCGGCACCACCGCGCGTATCGCCGTCAAGCTTGGTCAGAATCACACCGGTGAAGTCGAGACGTTCATTGAACTCCTTCGCCGTATTGACTGCGTCCTGACCGGTCATCGAATCGACCACGAACAGAATCTCGTTCGGGCTGACGGCAGACTTTATGGCGGAAATCTCCTGCATCATCATCTCGTCCACCGCCAGACGTCCTGCGGTATCGATGATCACCACATCATGCCCCTTGGCACGAGCCTCGCGAATGGCATTCTGTGCTATCTCAACGGCATTGCGGTTCTCACGCTCAGCATACACAGGCACCTGGATCTGCTCACCCAGCACGCACAGTTGGTCAATAGCTGCCGGACGATAGATGTCACAGGCTGCCAGAAGCGGCTTTTTGGCACGCTTGGTCTTGAGCAGGCTCGCCAGCTTGGCACTGAACGTGGTCTTACCCGAGCCCTGCAGACCAGCCATCAGAATGACTGCGGGATGTCCCTTCACGTCAATGTCGGCATCCTGACCTCCCATGAGCTGAGCCAGCTCGTCGTGAACGACCTTCACCATCAGATCGCCCGGCTTGACCGCCGTCAGCACATTCATGCCAAGTGCCTTCTCCTTCACAGTATCGGTGAACTGCTTGGCCACCTTGTAGTTGACATCGGCCTCAAGGAGTGCCTTGCGCACATCCTTCAATGTCTCGGCGACATTGACTTCGGTAATCTTACCCTCGCCCTTCAGTATCTTGAATGACCTTTCAAGTCTCTCAGACAGATTCTCAAACATAATCCTCTCTTGTTATTTCGAAACGCAAAGTTACTTCAAGAAGAATGAAGAACAAAAAAATATCAATAAAAAAGCCCCTTCGGATACCGTACATTCAAATAAATTCCATACCTTTGCACCGCATTTGAGCGCAAATGCATACATGGTGCCTGTAGTTCAGTTGGTTAGAGCGTCAGATTGTGGTTCTGAATGTCGTGGGTTCGAGTCCCACCCGGCACCCAACAGATAAAATCCTGCAAGTCAGTAACTTGCAGGATTTTCTATTTTGATGCACTTCGTTTTTATTATGTGATTCATAATTATTTGTATTTTTGCGGGTTCGATAATATAGTGACTTTATGAAGAAGAGACTTTTCATATTGGCGGCAGCACTTATGACAGTTGTCTGTCTTGCATCCTGCAACAAGGGTGGAGATAGCGGAAGCTCCGAAGCAGGCGAAAAGCAGAAGATACAGAGCGCGCTTCATGAAGCCATGATGCTTATGACCGGCGAGACGGGAGAACCTGTGACTAGCGCCATTCTGAGCAAGATGAAGGCCGAGAGAGAGAGCAAGGGACTATTGGATTTTTCTATCCTCAGAAAATATAAAATATGCATTGCACATGACGATTGCTTTAATGCAGGTGATATAGTCCAGATCAAAGTTCCAGAAGCACAGCTTGCAACATACGGCTTGGATGCAATGTCTGTTATCAAATTCCAAATCGTCGCAGCACTTTCCTATCATAATGCGATAGTGTATATTATCAAATCCGATGAAATGAAATCATCTGTGCAGGAAGACGAACTGCTAACAGCTGATGCAATACCTATATCGCTTGTAAAACTTCTCGCAGCAGATATTAAAGATTTATTTTTCACCAAAGAGCTTTCAAATCTGCTTGCCGGGAATACGTCACTGATAAAGGGAGTGGATAACATTGAGGAGGGCGGTTACGTAGAATGCCAGCATCTATGTCTCACTGTCGAAGACGGCACCCCCAAGCTGGCAGGAATTCTCAATCAGTGCGGATCAGTAGAAGGAATATCCCCCGAAGAAGACGAAATCGTTTTCTCCACCAAGAGTGGAATAAAAATGAACTTCAAGTCGCTCTTTGCTATTATTAATAGTATATTCAGCAATTAACCGATTTCAGACATACAACTTAACGGAATACTGATATGGAAATAAATCGTACCCTTATAGATAAATTCTACGCAGAGCTGGATGACCGCTCACGCGAGACTCTCGATACTGCTATTGACAAGGTGGTGGAAGCCAAGAAGCGCG
>JAKSIW010000096.1 GCA_024398555.1 Bacteroidaceae bacterium
GCCCGTCCAGCATCTGGGTCTCGCGTCCCGGAATGTTCTGGATGAGCGGACTTACGCCACTTGTATTCGAGGCAGATGCGGCCATCAGACCGGCCGTCACAGCAATGAGTGAAAATAAAAAACGTTTCATTTTATCGGTTGGTTCAGTAATATCTTCCCAGTTCCCACAAATATAGCCATTTTTTTGTCATTGAATCGGAAACCCGTAATTTTGCAGAAGGATATCAGTCAAACGGCAATTATGAAGAAGATAGCGGTATTCGCCAGCGGAAACGGCAGTAATTTCGAAGCCATTGCCCAGGCTTGCGCCGATGGCAGACTGGAGGCGGAAGTGGCCCTGATGGTGTGTGACAAACCGGGTGCATACGTCAACGAGAGAGCGGAACGTCTGGGAATACCGGCATTCACGTTCAACCCGAAGGATTATTCCGGCAAGTCAGAATACGAGAAGATTATCGCCGACAAGCTGGATTCCATCGGTGTGGAGCTGGTATGTCTGGCCGGATATATGCGCATTGTCGGAGATGAACTGCTGAGCAGGTATCAGGGACGCATCATCAACATCCATCCCTCACTGCTCCCGGCATTCCAGGGCGCTCAGGCTGTGGAAAGAGCCGTCGAATACGGAGTCAAGGTCTATGGCATCACAATCCACTGGGTCGATCAGACGCTGGACGGCGGTAAAATCATAGCACAGGAGGCGTTCCGCTACGACGGTCACGACCCTGAAGAGGTACACGCTCTCGGCCAGGTCATCGAACACCGTCTATACGTGGATACCATCCGCCAGCTGCTGTAATTCCATGCACATGCGTCCGTTGTGATACGGACATTTCCAGAATCCGGCCCTGTCATTGGCAGTATCCGGTCTGAATCCGTCACCGTCGGGAATCGCGCTCCAGTACCATTCTCCTTCAGGACAGATAATATTTCTTCTGATGAAATTCCACTCGGCCAGAGCCCTGGTCTTCCATACTGTATCACCTGACAGCCGGTACTGATTCAGGCATCCCACCACCGTCTCGGCCTGCACCCACCACTCACGCGAACGATTGCGGTATCCGGTGTCAGGGTCATATTCGTACTCCATACCCGAGTCCGGGGTGAAGCCTTCCATCGATGCCCGTGCCATCCTCTCCGACACCTTCAGGACTTCCATCGTGAGCTTCTCCTCACCCAGCGCAGATGCCGCCTCGCACAGCAGCCACGACGCTTCAATGTCATGCCCGTACGAAATCATCGTGGAACGGGGTTGCCATTTCTCATCGAAGAACAGCCCGAGATGTCCGTCGCTGCAGACAATTCTGTCCAGGAACAACCGTATTATGTTCCACAATGCCGATCCGAGCTCCGCATCCGGCCACACCCTGAACAGCCCCGTATAAGCCTCCAGCACATGCAGATGCGTATTCATCGTCTTGGCATCATTCTGGTCCTTGTCACTCAGCCGCATATCCCCGATGGTCCCCCAGTCGCGCGTACAGGCCTCCAGATAACCGCCATACACCCTGTCCAGACTGTACTTCTCTATGCATCGGAACAGCCCGACAGCCTCCTCGAGCGCACTCCCATCACCAACGGCTGCGTAATACTCCGCCAATGCATATATCACAAACGCAATGGCATAGAACTGCTTTCTCCCATCCTTCGGCGTACCGTCCGGATTCAGGCTCCAATATACTCCGCCGTATTCCCTGTCGATGAAATGTGCAACTATATAGCGGTATGCCGTCTCGGCCGTCTCACGATATTTCTCCACTTTGAACATACGCCATGCGGCAGCGAATGTCCACAGAATGCGGGCATTGAGAATAGCTCCACGCTCCGCATCGGGACAGTGCCTGCCAGTTCCGTCAATACGTCCGATGAAACCGCCTGCACCGTCAGGCATCGCGTTCATCCAGAAAGGGAGAATATTCTCCGTCAGTTCCCTTCTGACCTCCTGTTCCAATGTATTCATATACCAAAATTAGAAATTGTTCCGTGATTATCCACAAAAAATTACCATATTTGCTAATGTAACAGGAAGCAGTACTATGCACATCACCAAATTCATGATTCTGATGCTGATCCTGACAGGATGCAGCGTAACTCCGAAGGATAATGTAATGTCCGCTCTGAAACAGGCGGCAGCGGAAAGTACCCCGATGTTCGGTCATCAGGACGACCTTATGTACGGCCACACATGGAATGTCACCAAGGAAAATGACCATTCCCTAACACGCTCTGACGTACTGATGACAGCCGGGGCTTACCCGTATATTCTGGGACTCGACTTGGGCGGACTCGAGACAGACAGCCCGCGGAATCTGGACGGCAATGACTTCAATCTGATGCGTGAGGCCGCCGTGAAGCATCACGAACGCGGCGGCATCGTCACCCTGAGCTGGCACCTGCGCAACCCGCTTACCGGCGGTGACGCATGGGACGTAAGCAGCAAAGAAGTAGTGCGATCCATACTCCCCGGCGGTGAGAGACATGATTATTTCATGGGCTGGCTGGACCGCATCGCCTCATTCATCATCTCATTGCAGGACTCCGAAGGACGGCAGATTCCTGTCATCTTCAGGCCGTGGCACGAGCACACAGGCAGTTGGTTCTGGTGGGGTGCCGGACTCTGCAGCGCACAGCAGTTCAACGAGCTGTGGGTGATGACCTACGACTATATCGTAAGAGAGAGAGGCATCGACGGCCTCGTCTGGGCCATCTCACCCAATTCCATGTCCTCGGAATTCGGTAAATGGGAGGACAGATACCCGGGTGACGAATACGTTGACATTGTCGGTCTGGACTGCTACTGCCCCACATACCAGGCTCAGCCGGAAGCATTCAGTACATTCAGATCAGACATCAGCAACTGTCTGGGCAGCCTGCAGACATTTGCAGAAAATCACGGCAAGATACTTGCAGTAACCGAGACCGGTTACGAAGGCCTTACATATGACAAATGGTGGACGGAGATTCTGGCACCTGCGATTGAAGGCTTCCCGATAGCCTACCTGCTCGTATGGCGCAATACGGACGAGATGCCGAGAGGAATGACACATTTCTATGCGCCCTGGCCCGGAGGCCCATCCGAACAGGATTTCAAGGAACTGGTGGATAACGGCAAACTCAAACTGTTGAAATGAAAAACCTATCTGAAATGTCATTCGAAGCAAAGCTCCACGAGCTCAGACAGCAGCAGGAACAACTGCTGAGCCGCCGGAACAGTCCAGAATACGTGAACGGCGTGTATGAACGCTGGACAAATCCCGTCATCACCAGCGCCCACGCGCCTCTGGAATGGAGGTATGACTTGAATGAGCGCACCAACCCCTATCTCATGGAGAGGATTGGCATCCATGCCACTTTCAACAGCGGAGCAATCAAATGGGGAGACCGATACGTGCTTGTCGTGCGTGTGGAGGCCGATGACAGGAAATCCTTCTTCGCAGTCGCTGAAAGCCCGAACGGAACAGACAACTTCCGTTTCCGGCCACGTCCCATCACCATGCCCGAATACGGAGAACCTGCCACCAACGTCTATGACATGAGGCTCACCCGCCACGAAGACGGATGGATATACGGTCTCTTCTGCGTGGAGCGCAAGGACCACAGCGCCGAAGGAGACCTTTCCGCCGCGACTGCCGCCTGCGGAATAGCTCGCACCAAAGACCTCGAGCACTGGGACCGGCTCCCCGACCTGCAGTCATCCACCCAGCAGCGCAACGTCTGTCTGCATCCCGAATTCGTGAACGGCAAATATGCGCTCTACACACGTCCTCAGGACGGATTCATCCATGCCGGAAACTGCGGCGGCATCGGCTGGGCACTGATAGATGACATCACATCAGCCAGGATAGAAACCGAGAAAATCATCAATCTCAGGCATTACCACACCATCAGCGAGGTCAAGAACGGCGAAGGCCCCCATCCTATCCGCACGGACAAAGGCTGGCTGCATCTGGCACACGGCGTACGCGGTTGCGCCAGCGGACTGCGCTACGTCCTGTACATGTACATGACATCACTCGAAGACCCGTCGGAGGTAATCGCCGAGCCATCCGGATTCCTCATGGCTCCCGAAGGAAATGAATACATAGGCGATGTGATGAACGTTCTGTTCTCCAACGGATGGATTGCCGATGAAGACGGGCGTGTATTCATTTACTACGCCTCCAGCGACACCCGCATGCACGTGGCGACATCCACCGTTGACCGCCTCACAGACTATTGCCTGAACACCGAGCCGGACGGATTCCGCACCGGCCTGACCGTAGAACGGATCTGCAGGCTTATTGACAGAAACAATTAGAGTCCCTCGCCGGAGGTGAGGATGTCAAGCAGACGCTGGTCAGCCACCTGATGTGTGCGGCTGTTCATGAATCCGAAACCTGAGTCGTAGTTCCACATCGTCCATGCGATGTCCAGTTCATCGAAAGCCTCGATCATGTCTGAGATCCAGCGGTATTTCTCTTCCTTAGGGGCAGTCTCATATACGCCCCACTCGCCGCAAAACAGCTGCAGGCGATATTTCTTTGCGACCTTGACGGCATCCGCCATATCGGACTTGAGACGGTCGATATTCCACTCCACGCCCACATAGTCCTTGACAACGGACTTCTCCTTCTCGCTCAATTTCGCGAATTCGTCGGGATGCACCATCTCACCAGGATAATGCAGAGGACCGGCATAGTCCTTGTATTCATTCCACGAAGCGCGGTAGTGGGTGAGCAGCATCGGCAGATAGTAGTGGAAACTCAGGATAATATTTCTGTCATGCTTCGGTACCTTCAGTTCATTGAAGGTGTCATAGCTCTGCCACATGTTCGACCCGATGACAAGCGTACGCTGCGGTTCACGGCTGCGCAGAGCCTTATGCACCTTGGCAATAAGCTCGTTCCACTGCTCCGCATCGGGTGCCACCGGCTCGTTCATGAACTCATACGCCACACGGTCGTTCGGGAAACGCTTGAGTGAATCAGACAGTTCGTACCACATGTCGATGAGCCTCTGCTGGGCAGCCGGGTCATCGAACAGCGTATTCTCCCTACCCTCGTGGACAGCGTTGAAATTATGCGAACGAATGATATGAAGATCGACAATGGCACGCAGGTCATACTTGACGCACAGGTCCAGCGAGCGTGTCAGAAGCACCCACGCCTCCGGCAGCTGATTGCCCTCATTGTCCCAGAACTGCTCCTCGTCAATCGGAATGCGCACATGGTCGAAGCCGAACTCCTTCAGCATCCGTATGTCCGCCTCCGTGACCCTCTGCTCGCGCATGCGTCCACGTGCATAACCCTGAGACAGCCAGTGACTCAGGTTTATGCCGCGTTTCAGTTCAAAGTCATTAGGCTTTCCTGCAAAGACCTGCACCGCCATCAAGACTGCCAGTGCCACAGTCAGTATCCTCTTCATATCTCCGTCAAGCCGTCAGTTACCGCAAAACAGCCTCCTGAGCCGGAACGTATTCCAGACCGAGAGCCTTGCTCACATTCTCGTTGGTGCAGAGGCCCTTATAGATATTCAGACCGTAAGCGAAGTTCGGATCCATCTGGACAGCCTTCTCCAGACCATACTCAGCCATCAGCATTCCGTACTTGAACGTAGCATTCGACAGTGCGACAGTCGATGTGTAAGGCACTGCACCAGGCATATTGCCCACGCAATAGTGAACGATGCCCTGCTCTATGAATACAGGATTGTCGTGAGTCGTCACGTGCGAACTCTCGCAGCAGCCGCCCTGGTCAATGGCCACGTCAACGATGACGGCACCCTTCTTCATCAGCGGCAGATGCTCGCGGCGAACCAGTTTCGGAGTCCTGCCACCCGGCACAAGAACAGTACCGATTACCAGGTCAGCGCTCTGCAGAGCCTTGCGTATATTAGCCTCGGTACTGTAAAGGGTCTCGACAGAATTGCCGAACACCTCGTCCAGATACGAGAGACGGTTCAGATTGACATCAAGCAATGTAACATGAGCGCCGATACCGATAGCAGCCTTTGCAGCATACGTACCTGCAATACCGCCGCCCAGAATCACGATGTTACCCTTCTCAACACCCGGGACACCGCCCAGCAGTATTCCGCGGCCGCCGTAGCTCATCTCCACGTACTTGGCACCCTGCTGGATTGAAAGACGTCCGGCTATCTGGCTCATCGGACGCAGACAAGGCAGATTGCCCTGAGCGTCGCGTATTGTCTCAAATGCCACAGCCTTGCAGCCGCTCTTCATCAGAGCCTCAGCCAGCTCCGGATTCGGTGCAAGATGCAGATAAGTGTAGAGAATCTGGTTCTTGCGCAGATACTGATACTCGCACTGCTCCGGTTCCTTTACCTTGACAATCATATCAGACTTGGCAAAAACCTCCGACGGAGTTGCCACTATTGTCGCGCCCGCCGCCTTGTACATATCATCCGTAAAGCCCGCGCCTACGCCAGCCTTTGTCTCGACCAAAACCGTGTGACCCTTGGCCACATAACCCATCACATTGTCGGGAGTCAATCCCACACGATACTCATGATTCTTGAGCTCGCGAGTCGTACCGATTATCATATCAGTCCATAATTAAATTACCGCAGCAAAAATAGGAAAAAATGAAAAAACGTGCTCCCTACAGCCCCAAAAAGAAGTTGCGCATTACGCGAATTTTTCGCCTAATGCGCAACTTTCCTGCGAAAGGATAATCCCAATTAATGACTTCAAGTGTGGTCAACCCATATCAGGTCTTTCAGATTGTAGCCGCGGGAGGTGATGAAGCTCTGTATTTTCTCCAGATCGGCAGATGGAATGCCCGGCGTTCTGGACAGTATCCACAGATATTTGGAATTCTTCGAGCCGATAATCGCATATTTGTAGTCAGCGCTCACCATCATCACCCGGTAGTCAGAATAGAAAGGTCCGAAGAAAGACACCCTGAGCAGCCCGGCCGTATCGGTCATCTTAGCCTTGCCGACCGTCGTCTTCTGTCTGCCATCCTTCAATCCGCTGTTTTTTACAGCAATCGAACCGTCATTTTTCAAGGAATAGTACGCAGTGGTATGGGTCAGCCCCCGTTCAAAGCTGTGGTCGAAACGGGCAATCTCGTACCACTTCCCCATAAACCGATGCACATCCAGACTTTCCACAGTCGAATTGTCAACATCGTCTCCCATAAACGAAAAGGAGAACAGCGATGCCAGAATAGAAAGCATCATTTTCATAGCCATAGTTCTTGATTTTTAATCGTTAAACATCTTGTTCTGTCCGGACCGGACCCGACGTCGATTGTCCGCTCCGACGATGCAAAACTACAAATGCAACGAAGTCATGGCTATTGACAATGATTCTATTTTTCAATATTTGGTATTGGATGTA
>JAKSIW010000097.1 GCA_024398555.1 Bacteroidaceae bacterium
TCTCCTACCTGGTCCAGATGCCGAAGAAATGATTGACCGGACCGTGTCCGTGCCCAATACGGTATTCGCTTCCTGTACGGATTGCTCCACTGATGTATTCCTTCGCGGCATGCACCGCATCGTCAAGCTTATAGCCCTGAGCAATATACGAGGCCAGCGCAGACGAGAGCGTGCAGCCGGTACCGTGAGTATTGACCGTGTCACAGCGTCTGGAACGTAGTTCTATGATATGATTATCTTCGGCATTGTAGAAATAGTCCGTCAGTTCGTCATCATCGAGATGACCTGCCTTCATCAGTACTGAAACGCGTCCGCTGTGAGACAGTGTGCGGGCAATGCGCGGCAGGTCTTCGTGCCCCGTGATCTTCTCTCCCGCCAGTATCTCCGCTTCAGGAATGTTCGGCGTAATCACCCGTGCCATCGGTATCAGCTCCTCCTTCAGCGTAGCCACTGCAGACTCTTCAATCAGCCGGTGTCCTGATGTTGACACCATCACAGGGTCCAGAACAATGTTACGGACTCCGTACTCCGACATTTTTTCTCTGATTGCCATGATAACCTCCGATGAATGCAGCATACCTATTTTGACTGCATCCGCACCGATATCGGAAAGAACCGCATCAATCTGAGCCGCCACAGTCGCAGCCGGAACGGGCCACACACCCAGCACTCCGAGCGTATTCTGCACCGTTACAGCAGTTATCGCACTTGCCGCGTACCCGCCGGTCGCGCTTATCGCCTTGATGTCCGCCTGTATGCCAGCTCCTCCGCCCGAGTCGCTGCCGGCTATCGCCAGAACCGTACTGTATCTCTTCATTTCACTGTCTGTCCTTCTGTCATTCCACTTAATTCACGTGCGGCGGCAAATGTATCGTCCGCCCCCATTATAGCACTCACTACCGCGATGCCGTCAGCACCACAGCGCATCACGTCTGCAGCGGTCAATGCATTCATTCCGCCAATACCCACCACCGGATGCAGGGACTTCCGCACCGCATCCCTCAGACCATCCAGACCGAACGGCATGGCTGTATCCGTCTTGGTCGGAGTCGCAAATACCGGAGACACTCCGATATAGTCCACGTCCAGCGCATTTGCCTCTTCGATATCCGACATGCTCTCCACAGACAGTCCGATGATACGCTCCTGCCCGAGCATACGCCTCGCAGTTGCGTACGGCATATCCGACTGCCCTATATGAACCCCGTCAGCACCGCATGCCAGAGCCACGTCAATGCGGTCATTGATGATGAGCGGTACGTCTCTCTCTGCCAGAAGGCATTTCAGTCCGCGCCCTATCTCCACGAATTCGCGAGTACTGCATTCCTTCTCTCTGAGTTGGACCATCGTCACACCTCCGCGTACGGCCTCCCCCACCAGCTCCGTCAGGCTGCGTCCGGACAGCATCCTCCTGTCCGTAACCAGATAAAGTCGGAGTGAATGTCTGTCAAAATTCTTCATACCGCATTACCTCTTATCTGTGCGGCATAGGCCATCGGGTCAGCCGTACTGAGTTCATCTGTCATATCCGTCTGAAAAGAGCCGGTTCCGCGGAATCGGGAAGCCGCCCTTTCGCCTGCAACCCCAATCATGGCCATTGCACACCACGCAGCCTTCAGGTCATCCTTTCCGACAGCGGCAAATGCGGCACACAATGCTGATGCCGTACAGCCGGTCCCGCTCACCCGACACATGAGCGGGCTGCCGTTCTCTACAGTCAGCAGCCTTTCACCGTCTGTGATATAATCCGTTCTTCCGCTTACCACGACTACGCACCCGATGCGTTTCGCCAGAGTGTGCGCACTATCCACAGCACATTCGGCTGCCATGCTGCTGTCCACTCCCATAGTCCTGCCGTCATGACCGGCGAGAGCCAGAATTTCGGACGCATTTCCACGGATAATTGAGGGTCTTCCAATGCCGGTCAACTTCAGCGCCAGCTCGGTACGCAGACTTGTCGCACCTGCCCCGACCGGATCCAAAACCCACGGGTGTCCCAGTTCTGCAGCATGACGCACTGCGGATTCCGCAGCATCGATGAGGGATGAATCCGGACATCCGATATTGACGTACAGAGCCCTGCACAATGCCGCCAGTTCGCCCGTCTCCTCCAGGCATGCGGACATGACAGGCGACGCACCGACAGCCAGCAGCGCATTGGCGTTGAAATTCATCGCCACATAGTTCGTAATACAGTGAATAAGTGGAGTCCCGGCACGCACGGCACCGCACAGCGAAACAAACGTCTGTTTCATAATTCCTACGTTGTAATTACACAAATCAGGTTCAACGGGTATATTCTCAGCCGCACAGCACACCGGAGCAGCACCCCTTATTTCCCGCAAAGTTACAAACAAAATCAGGTGGGATTGCTACAGCAGAGTTAAAAAAACATTAACTTTACACACAGATTGGGATTACGGGGGTAATCTGACAGTCGCTACAAAGCAGAAATAGCCGAAATGGATCGTATCATAGTCATAGCAGAGGAGAACGAGAGGCAGCTGATAGGCCGTTTCCTGCCGGGCTGCACAGACAGGGTCATCGTAACCGGAGTCGGTGCATTCAACATCATACAGAGTCTCCGCGACATCCCGCTTGATACAGAAATAGTGAACATCGGCTATGCCGGGAGTACCAATTTCGACATTGATTCGGTGGTTGAGGTCTCCGAATCCAAGCTCAATCACCCCTCCGTCACATACGAGGAGCCTACATACAAGCTTGAGACGACTGGAGAATTCCCCAACGCCATCTGCTACACCAACACAGACTTCGTGCTTCAGTCACGCTACAGGGACTGTCTTTTCGACATGGAGCTGGCATTCATCATGGTGATGGGATTCGACAGAGTCCGTTCCATCAAGGTTGTAAGCGACAATCTGAGTCTCCATTCATATCACGATACCGTCCGGACAGCCGAAAGCGGCAATGAAGTACTGTCGGGCGGAATGCGGAAGATTCCGAGCTTCACGGTCAATCATGAGAAGCTTCTGCGCGGCATCTACGTTTCACGCAAGGATATCATCGGCCAGGAAGTGGTCACGACATTCGACATCCGCATGAAGGAGCCGAACCGGGAGCCGGCACTCACGCCCGAGGTCAGCCACACCATCGAGCATCTGGCTGCCACTTATCTGCGCAACGAACCCACATGGAAAGACTGGATAGTCTATTGGGGCCCGATGGGATGCCTTACCGGCAGCTATCTGATAGTAAAGGGCAATCTCGAATCCCGTCAGGTTCTCGAACTGATGAAGAACACCTTTACTTTCATCGCAGGCTACGAAGGCGACATCCCGGGAGCAAGCCCGCACGACTGCGGCAACTGGACGCTGATGGACCTTCCCGGAGCCAGACGTGAAGCGGAAAAGTTTCTGAAGGAAGTAATTGTCTGTGCCAAGGCACGCAATCTGGAATACCCGACTGACTGATGACTGCGCAGTCATCTGAGTTCAACGATAAGTAACGCATATTAACCAAAGACATACATTATGAAAGTTCTCCGTATTGCAATTGTCGCCATCCTGTCATTTTCTGCATGTGTCATCCATGCGGAAGGCATATCATTCCGTCAGGATGGAAACAAATGGTCAATCAACAATGACAACCGTGTCCTTTTTCACGGAACAGGCATCGTTGACTTCAACAGTCTGCCACCATTCATTGCCGAAGTCATCGACATGATTGGGGACCCAGAGTCACCCGTTTCAGTCAGGACGGGCGGACAGGCGAGCGCTGCGGCGGAGGCCGAAACGGTTGTCGGCCCCTTCATCCGGACCGAATGGCATCAGTTCGCCCCTTACAATGACTCAATGCCTGTCATTGCAGGCAATCATGTCCCTGCCGGCTGTACTACAATCGCCACGGCACAGCTTGTCAACTATTACAGATACATGAAGCCATGGTCCACCGATTACTTTCAGATAGCGTACGGTGATGTACAGCACAAGGACATATACAGATGGTATGATCCTCAGGACGTGTGGTGTCAGGAACGGGTATATCGGATCCGTCACACATCGGAAGGATGGACAGATGACATCACACCGGCGGAACTTTGCGAGGAAATAGCCATAGCACAGCGTTCCACATTCAAGCCGGACGAGACCGGTACATTTGTGGATGACCAGTGGCGTGCCGTTCTGAAACTGTTCGGATATGAAGCGGAATACATAGACCCTTCAGCCGACAAGATTCCGGCTCTGCTCCGGGAGCAGCTGGATTTGGAGAGACCCGTTCTCATTTCAGGAGCCAACAGTGCCGAAACAGGTCACTCCTTCATCTGTGACGGTTACAATTCCGACGGGGAGTTCCATCTGAATCTGGGCTGGGGCGAAGGCTGGAACTGCTGGAGCGCAGTTGATGCATGGGAATACGGGAAGAACAATCTGATTATCCTGTATCCTGATTACGACGGCAATGCGCCATATGTGATTGAGACTGAACCAGGAACAGCCGTATTCAGGAACCTGACGACAGGAGAGACCTTCTCAAGTCTGATGCAGTTCTCCAGCACCATAGACCGTGACACCGGACTGCCGGATTCAAGCAGTGTGATGTCAGACCTGCAGCTCACTGCAGGCCGCTATGAGTATTACATCGAATACTCGACCGGCAAAAAGCTGTCAGCCGCCTTGCCGGCCCCGAACGCTTTGGAGACATACACCCTATACAATCACAGTTCATCCGATTTCACTGCATCGGCCTGTGAAATCGAAATACCGTACCCGTGCAGCATGACGTTTTACGCCACATACGGTCTTAACGGACTGAACATGATACTCCAGTCATTTGACCGGGGTACAGTCAGCATCGGCGATGTATCCTTCAGTCTGACAGGAGCAGAATCCACATATAAGGCTGAGCGTCAGGCAGATTATTCCCAAACCGTATATGATGACGGTCAGGTGATAGGAACATACATTGTCACATTGGATAATGTTCCTGCCGGCAGATATGCCATATCCGGAACCGGGCGCAATGATGACATCGGCGATTTCAGTATCGGAATGGATCCCACGGTGGATTTCGGCTACAGGGAGCTGACTGACAGGAACTACGGCAGCCTTGAATATTACAAGTGGCTCCAGGCTTTTGAGAGACCCGTGTGGAGCATTGACGGCAGTGATGCATATCCGCCGATGAAGATAATCCTTCCAGGTGGCGAAAACGATCTGTACACTGTCGTACTGTTCTATGAGACAGGCGCTGCCCAGCGTTTCGGAATATTCGCTCAGGATGTCAGGGACAAACCGGCTGACGTACCGGAGTGTATCTATGTGCTCGGGGCCGATTCCGAATTCGATCCCACCAATCCCGGATATGTTCTTATGCCGACAGAACAGAAGGGAATCTATTCGGGCATCGTGGATATTGACTACATGGTCTTCATGTTAGGTACTGTCAGGACCGAAGATATTATGGAATTCATGAGTCTGGGGTTCGGTGCCGCTCAGAACGGTTCCTCACTTGGACAGGATACCCCTGTGGAAATCAGAAAGGCCTCCTCCAAATACATCTATGTCCGGGAATACGGAGAGGTGGCCCTGACGGTTGACCTGAACACTATGACAGTCAGCATGAGTCCTGCAGCGGCAATTGATGACATCGCCCGGGACAGTGCGGACAGTTCCATTACAGATATGTCCGGCCGGAGCATTATGCCTGATGCGGTTCCTGTCCCCGGCATCTACATCAGAGACGGCAGAAAGTTTATGGTACGCTGACCCGTCCGGAATCGGCGGCATCCGTCCGATACGTTGTGAGCTTCCGCGGCCCCGGCTGCGGAAGCTCACGTCATATCCGCAAGTAAATAATAACTGTCATTAACGCACAGAACCCGATATTTTTACGTATTTTTGTTCGATAATGCATATTTCTCACAAAAGACGTATAATTACTGCAATAATATGAAAAAGGAAATCCAGTTCAGCCTTGTTTACCGCGATATGTGGCAATCATCCGGCAAGTATGTCCCACGCAAGGACCAGTTGGCAAAGATTGCACCTGTCATCATTGATATGGGATGTTTCGACCGTGTGGAAACCAATGGAGGAGCCAGCGAGCAGGTCAATCTGCTGTACGGCGAGAATCCGAATCTGGCAGTCCGCACATTCACCAGACCGTTCAATGAAGCCGGCATAAAAACCCACATGCTGGACCGCGGTCTGAACGCACTCCGCATGAATCCTGTCCCTGCCGATGTACGCCAGCTTATGTATAAGGTAAAGCACGCACAGGGAGTTGACATCACCCGTATCTTCTGCGGTCTGAACGACCCGCGCAATATCATCCCGTCCATCAAATGGGCGAAGCAGGCCGGCATGACAGCCCAAGCCACGATGTGCATCACCTATTCCAAGGTTCACACCGCAGAGTACTACATCAATCTGGCTGAGCAGCTCATAGAGGGCGGCGCACAGGAAATCTGTCTGAAGGACATGGCGGGCATCGGCCGTCCGGCAATGCTCGGCACCATTGTCCGCGCAATCAAGGAGAAGCATCCTGACATCATCATACAGTATCACGGTCACACAGGCCCGGGTTTCTCCGTAGCGTCAATGCTCGAAGTGGCGAAGGCCGGCGGTGATGTACTGGACGTTGCAATGGAACCGCTCAGCTGGGGCAAGGTCCATCCGGATGTCATAACCATCCAGGCTATGCTCAAGGACGCCGGTTTCCTGGTGAAGGACATCAACATGAAGGCATACATGGAGGCACGCAGCCTCACGCAGAGCTTCATAGACGACTTCCTCGGCTACTGGATCGACCCGAAAAACGCCCTGATGACCTCATTGCTCGTAGGATGCGGTCTGCCGGGCGGAATGATGGGTTCGCTGATGGCCGACCTGAAGGGAATGCACGCCGCCATCAATACCAACCTGCGCAAGAAGGGCGAGAAGGAGCTGTCGGAAGACGAGCTTCTGGTGGAGCTGTTCGACGAGGTGCAGCGCATCTGGCCGATGCTCGGCACGCCATGTCTCGTGACACCGTTCTCACAGTACGTCAAGAACGCCGCTCTGATGAACCTCTACTCCAAGTCGATGGACGAGAAGCCGTTCAGCCGCATGGACCCGGCAATGTGGGGCATGATACTCGGCAAGTCAGGCAAGCTGCCCGGCGAGCTGGCTCCCGAAATCATCGAACTGGCCAAGGAGAAGAACTTCGAATTCTATACAGGCGACCCGCAGTCACTCTACCCCGACGAACTGCCGCGCTTCATCAAGGAGATGGAGGAGAACGGCTGGGACCGCGGTCAGGACGACGAGGAGCTGTTCGAGTTCGCAATGCACGAGAAGCAGTACCGCGAGTTCAAGTCCGGCCAGG
>JAKSIW010000098.1 GCA_024398555.1 Bacteroidaceae bacterium
TCCGAACATAAGGATTCAGCAGAGCGCAGGGATAAGATCAGGAAACACAGCGCCAGCCGTGCTCCTGAAACCGGTCCAATGGAATATTCCGGAGGACGCAGATCACGTCGTCAGGATTTTGACGATATCGATGACTTCACTGGTGGTGACTGGAGGCAGTTCTTCCGTTCAGAAATGCCTGACCGTCCAGAGAGGTATTCCAGACAGAATAAGGAAAAGAAGAAAAAACGCTGATTTACCTGTACAGATCGGAGACTTTGCCGCTGGTATATTCAATCCATTTGCTGTCCACCTGCTCATCAATGATTCCGGTACGTCCCCGACATACCACGTTTTCCAGGTAGTCAAGCGTTTCCTCTGTCAGGTCGGACATGTGCCATGATATTTCGTGCCCGTGATTCAGATGACGGTATACGATGTGGTCAAATCCGAACTTGTCCAACCTTTCCGCTATCTTGTCAGTACCAAAGAAACCTACCCACAGGACTTTTATCTGACCGTACGGCACAATCCCGTCGGCAGTACCGTGGAATAGAAGCGGCGGACATGGCGTTTCCCTGAATCTGATTTTTCCTCTTGTTGAGAAAATGGCTCCCGAGAAGGATATCACTCCAGCGTAACTGAAGTCTTCCGGCAGGCATTTTACCAT
The DNA here is from genome assembly GCA_024398555.1 of Bacteroidaceae bacterium. Lineage (GTDB taxonomy): Bacteria > Bacteroidota > Bacteroidia > Bacteroidales > Bacteroidaceae > Colenecus. The sequence continues at coordinate 650 of JAKSIW010000098.1, forward strand.
TTCTGTCCTGTTGTACAGCTCATACATGCACTGCAGACTGATTATTGCGCCAGCCGATGAACCTGCCAGTACAATGCGGTCTGTTCCGATACCGAGAGCTTCTCTGTTCTGAATCAGCCATCTGGTCGCATCTGTCATGTCCTCAGTTCCCATCATTATTGCCTTGTGGAGCAGACCGGCTTGCGCAACTCCCATCCGTCTGGCACCTTTGAGCCCGAGCCTGTAATCAATCGATACGACATGGTATCCGTTCTCTGTCAGAGTCCTGAACCAGGGCAGATATGCAGGGCTGTGCCTGCTGCCGGACATGAATCCGCCTCCGAAAGCAAAGAGAATCACAGGCTTTTCCACGCCGTCAGCCGTTGTCTGACTTCCTGGAGCAGGCCTGTAAATATCAAGCTGGAGAGGTACGCTGTCGTGGCTTACGTATGTGTATGTCTGAACATGATTCTGCCCTGAGATTGGCAGAATTATCAGTAATAGTGCTAGAAATACGGCTGATAGCCTTGTCACTTCTTTTCCTGACTGTTTTGATGTCGCTGCTGCCATGGTTCTGCAGAGTGACCTGAGTGCTGCTGCATCGGTCCGAACGGATTGAAGCTTGACTGCGGACGCATCATGCCGTTGTTGAACCACGGGAAGAATCCATGAGCTCCCATCATAGGCTGCATGGGACGCTGCATTTCCTTGATCAGTTCGCTTCCAAACTGGCTTTCTGCCATCTGGATGCGCAGGACCTTGCCGGCGGGAACGATTTTCTTGAATTTCCCAAGGTATTCCTTCTCTAACTTTGCAATCTGTATTTTGGCATCAGCAAGGTTGTCAATCAGCTTTGTGTATTCTTCGTCAGTCAGTTTTTCGCTGTTGCTGCGACTGCTGGCCGTCTGACGTGCATTGAAATTGATTTCGTTCTTCTTGTCCTGAAGCTCAAAATATATAGGGAAGAACTCCTTTGCTTCATCCTCCGAAAGACCTGCCTTTTCTGTCAGGAATTTCTGCTGGCGGGCACGGAATTCCTCGGGAGAGAACTGCTGATGCTGCGCCTGTCCGGCATTTCCCGGATTCTGGCCGTTATTATGCCATCTGTCAGGAGCCTGTCCCATGACAGCGAGCGATGCAGTCATAACCAGACAAAGGAGTATGAAACAAGTCTTCTTCATATGTTATCAATAGAATCCTCCGTTTTGGGTCAATGAGCAGTAGAGCGTGTACTCATCAATCATGGCAGTTTCAAAAAAAGAATCGATATATTCGTCGGAATAGACCTCACTGCCGGCATCTGCCATCTGGACTCCATCGTCAGACCTGTTTGCCGTATTGACAGCAAAGTTGAACACAAACAGCATCCCGATGAAACAGGCTGCCATGTACACCCATACCTTTGCCTTGCTCCACAGAGTGGCCTTGGCAGGCTCCTCATGCGCGACTGCCGGCAGCGAAGCCATAATGCTCTCTGTCAGGCTGTCGAAATAACCCTCAGGCGTGCTGAACGGCCTGCGGTTACCGCATCTTGCCAATATTGAATCTTCTTCCTTTTTCATTACGATACTTTGACGCGAGCTGTTTATAAAGGTTTAATCGAGATTGTTGAAATACTCTTCAATTTTCTTCACTGCAATGTGATACGAGGCTTTGAGGGCTCCTACGCTGGTACCGAGCAATTCAGACATGTCCTCATATTTCATTTCCTCGAAGTACTTCAGGTTGAACACCATTCTCTGCTTTTCCGGCAATGTGGCAATGGCCTCCTGAAGCTGTGTCTCTGTTTCGTTGCCGTCAAAATACGGGTCTCCTTCCAGTCTTTCGTCGAGATTGATTTCAGGGTCATCTATTGCCACGGACTGGACTGCCTTCTGCCTGTTCAGAAATGTGAGTGTCTCGTTGATGGCGATGCGGTACAGCCATGTGGAGATTTTGGAGAAGCCCTGGAACGAGTCGATGTTCGTCCATGCCTTTATGAAAGTGTTCTGGAGCAGGTCGTTGGCATCGTCATGCGAATAGACCATATGGCGGATCTGCCAGTACAATGGCTCGCTGAACTGACGTACAATCTGTTCGAATGCCCTGCTCTTGGACGCTTCGTCCTTCCGCAGCATCTCCACAACCTTTTCCTCATTGAACGGCATCATGCCGCAAATATACGGAAAAGCTGACAATTCGTATTTCTTGACACGACTTCTTTTTTAACAGGTGTCCGCCTACAGTGATATCGTCAGCCCCTCTTTGGCCAATATGGAGTTAGGGAATGTCTCCCGGGCCTGCTGCAGCAGTACGCTTTCGTCGTCGTATCTGGCGGAGAAATGCCCGAGCATAAGCTGTCCGGCTGCGGCATCGCGTGCAATGGCGGCAGCCTGTCCGGCAGTGCTGTGATGATGCAGCTTGGCCCTGTCTTCATCCTCGTTGCTGTATGTGCAGTCATGATATACAAGGCTTGCCCCGTGTATCTGTCCTGCCATTGAGGGATTGAAGGCCGTATCGCAGCAGTATGCATAACTGCGTACCGGGTCGGAAGGGGTGGTGAGGCGTGAGTGTGGAATGACTGTACCGTCTGGCATGGTGAAGTCTCCTCCGGACTTTATTCTGTTGTAATCCCACATCGGCACTCCGTAGAAGTCCGCCATCTCCCTGTTCAGATGATCGGGAGTGGGCTTCTCCCTGAACAGGAATCCTGCGCATGGCACTCTGTGCTTGAGCGGTATTGTCTCGATGCAGAGTGAACGGTCGTCGTAGATGGTCTGAATGCGTGACGGATCGAATCCCTGAAACTCGACGCTGAACTCGAGGTCCCTGCAGTAGAACTGGAGTTCCTGCTCCAGAATCTTCCACATCTCCTGCGGGGCGTGTACGAAAAGAGGGGCAGTGCGTCCCAGCAGCCCGAATGAAGAGATGATTCCCAACAGTCCGAAGCAGTGGTCACCATGCAGGTGCGATATCAGAATGTGGTTGATTCTTGCAAATGCCTGACGCGCACGTCGTATCTGTATCTGAGTACCGTCACCACAGTCTATCATAAACAGTTTCTCCCGCACGTTCACAATCTGCGAGGATGTGAAATGCTTGGGGCTCGGAGTGGCTGAACCGCATCCCAGTATCGTTACGTCAAACTTTTCCATTATTCACCGTTTTTTGTCATCTCTCTGAAGAAGTCGCTCCTGATGATGAGGTCTGACAGTTCGAAAGCCCTGTCCTCTTCAAACGGACGCTGTGACCCGGAATCGGGCAGGTTCTTTCCGAAGCCTTTCCAGAAATAGGAACCGCATCCTGTCAGGTTCATTACGGTAGGATAGATGTCCATCTGGTAGCATTCTTCTTCAATTCTTATGCTGCTTCCTATCCTGGGAGAGTATATCAGGAGCGGGCAGTATTCATCATTCACCCTGAATGACCTGGAGCGGGACTCGCAATATCTGCCGAACTCATCCCTGCGGTCTCTGTCGAAAATGGTATGGTCGCCTGTGATGACAACTGTCGTGTTTCGGAATGCCGGGTCATTCTCCATCATGTCGAAGAATGGGGCAAGACACAGGTCGGTGTAATGCAGACAGCTGAGATAGTTTCTCATCATTACCGGCATTTCTGAATCAGCGGTGATTGGCGCCGCTTCATTCCATACGTCGAACGGTGAATGTGAGGCTACGGACAGTGCCAGCACATACGGATACTGTCCTGCGAGCCGGCTCATGGCAGTGAATATTTCGGAGTCGTCGCATCTCATGACGTTCCTGTTGTCCATCTCGGGAGAGTAGGTGATGTCAATGCCGTACGCATCGTTCATCCTTCCCTGGTTCCAGACGCTGATGTCGCCTGGAAAAACGATTGCTGCAGAATCGAAGAGGCTGCTGGTGGAGGGATATGTGTTGCCTGGAAATCTCATGCAGGCCGCTCCCTCCCTGACAGGCAGCAGTCCTGTGTTTATTATCATCTGTCCGTCGCCCGATGTGCCTCCTCTGGTCTGACGTATCACTTTGTCCGCAATCAGGCAACCTTCGCTTCTGTCGAAGAATCTGCAGATGTTTGGAGTGACCTCCTCGCACACTGCCCATGATTCCAATGATTCCACCAGTATCACTACAAGATTCCCATCCGGAGTGACAGTCTCACAGCTGTCAGCGCCTATGCACAGAAAGATGTCGTCCCTGTCCGCATCGGAGATCTGGCAGACATCGTTGCCGGATGAAAGCATCTTGTATATGATATTTCCGAAGGAATGCAGTACGGATACTTCGGAGGCGTAGAAACTGCTGGACCAGGTGCTGTCGTCAAGAAGCACAATGATGCTGTCGGCATTCTTACCCCTGAGGATTCTGGAGACGTAGTGCCCCAGACAGAAGAGTATTCCGATGAAGAGGCATATCAGCCAGCCGGGGATGCATCTGTGCTTCGGCCTCAGGTAAATGAATGAGGCGAGCAGAACAGCCGTGCCGGCAAACAGCCCGATGTCTGACAGGAACAGGAATGCACGGACGCTGCTCCAGAAACCTTCCATGTTCTCTGCCATGCTGAACGAGAATTCGTCCAGGAGAATTCCGTTGACGCGGAAATAGACAAGTTCGGCCAGTATCCAGATGTCCAGAAGAAGGCTGAAGACGATGGTCCACGCCTTCCTTTTGAAGAGAAGGGCGAAGGAAGCTATGACAAATGCCGCGCTGAATTTTGGCATCTGCAGTATCAGAAATGCGGCTATGTCGTATATGGGAGACTTTCTGCTTACCCACGGGAATATGGAGAAGTGAAAGTAAAACAAGCTGTAGCAAATACTTGCAATGAAGATAATTGTATACAAAACCGTATTTCTCTGTTCTGTCGCCTTCATAGTCTGTCGGGTATATACAACAACAAAGGTCGGAAAAAAATCCGACCTTCGTTGATATGCGGCAATCTATTTGATTACTTTTCCTCGCCTTCGAGCTGCTGCTTGAGAGCTGCAAGAGCGTCGATGTCACCAAGGGTGGTGGCAGCGGCCTGGTTCTGGATAACCGGCTCCTTGTCCTCCTTCTTGGCTGAAGCCTTGCGGGTGGCCTTCTTCTCAGCCTTAGCCTCGGCCTTCTGGATATCCTCGAAAATGCGGCTGTGTGACAGGATGATTCTCTTGGACTCCTTGTTGAACTCGATGACCTTGAACTGCAGAGTCTCACCCTGCTGTGCCTGTGAACCGTCCTCCTTTACGAGATGCTTAGGAGTGGCGAAGCCTTCAACACCGCTTTCCAGTGAGATGACAGCACCCTTGTCCATCATTTCGATGATAGTACCATCGTGGATTGAGTTCAGAGTGTACACAGTCTCATACTTGTCCCAAGGATTCTCCTCCAGCTGCTTGTGACCGAAGCTCAGACGGCGGTTCTCCTTGTCGATGTCGAGAACGACAACGTCGATTTCCTGACCGATGCTGGTGAATTCTGACGGATGCTTGACCTTCTTGGTCCAGCTCAGGTCGCTGATGTGGATCAGACCGTCAACACCCTCTTCAATCTCTACGAAGATGCCGAAGTTGGTGAAGTTGCGGACGATAGCCTTGTGCTGTGAGCCTACCGGATACTTCTCTTCAATCTTCTCCCATGGGTCAGCCTTGAGCTGCTTGATGCCGAGTGACATCTTGCGCTCGTCGCGGTCGAGAGTCAGGATGACAGCCTCAACTTCCTCGCCAACCTTGACGAAGTCCTGAGGAGTGCGCGGATGCTGTGTCCAGGACATCTCGGATACGTGAATCAGACCCTCAACGCATGGAGCGATCTCGATGAATGCACCGTAGTCAGCGATGACGACAACCTTACCCTTGACAACGTCACCAACCTTGAGGTTAGGATCAAGTGAATCCCATGGGTGCGGAATGAGCTGCTTCAGACCGAGGGCGATGCGCTTCTTCTCATCGTCGAAGTCAAGAATGACAACGTTGATCTTCTGGTCGAGCTCGACAATCTCCTTAGGATCGCTGACGCGGCCCCAGCTGAGGTCTGTGATGTGGATGAGTCCGTCGACACCGCCAAGGTCGATGAATACACCGTAGGATGTGATATTCTTGACAGTACCTTCGAGTACCTGACCCTTCTCCAGCTTGCCGATGATTTCCTTCTTCTGCTGCTCGAGCTCCTCTTCGATAAGAGCCTTGTGTGAAACGACCACATTGCGGTATTCCTGGTTGATCTTGACAACCTTGAACTCCATGGTCTTGCCAACGAATACATCGTAGTCGCGGATAGGTTTCACGTCGATCTGTGAACCCGGCAGGAAAGCCTCGATGCCGAATACATCGACAATCATACCACCCTTTGTGCGGCACTTTACGAAACCCTTGATGATTTCCTGTGATTCGAGGGCTGCGTTTACGCGCTCCCATGAGCGTGATGCACGTGCTCTCTTATGTGAAAGCAACAGCTGACCCTTCTTGTTCTCGGTGTTCTCGATGTAGACCTCTACCTCGTCACCTACCTTAAGATCCGGATTGTAACGGAACTCGCTTACCGGGATGATGCCGTCTGACTTGTAACCGATGTTGACGATGACCTCACGCTTGTTGATGGCGATGACGGTACCCATCACAACCTCGTCGTCTGCAACCTTGTTCAGGGTTGAGTCGTAAGCCTGCTCCTGCTGCT
>JAKSIW010000099.1 GCA_024398555.1 Bacteroidaceae bacterium
TTGGACAAAAAGGATATAAGATTATGGATAAGGGTAAAGTTTTTCTGGGACTGTGTATTTTCTTCGGTCTCACTGTGTTGGGTTCCATGCTGCCAAAGATGGCGGCTGAGTTGAAATCGTATGACCGTATCGTCAGTGTCAAGGGTCTGTGCGAGAAGGAGGTTCCGGCAGACAAGGTCATCTGGCCGCTGTCGTACAAAGTTGTGGGCGATGACATTTCTATTGTCAATTCAGAGACAGACAGGAAGAATGCAGCCATCATGTCGTTTCTCAAGGCAGGCGGAATAGAAGATGCGGAGATTTCGGTGTCCGTACCTTCCATCTCCGACAAGTACGCTCAGGAATATGGTTCCAACGACCGTCTATACCGTTATGTGGCTACCAATATTGTGACAGTGTGCACAGACAATGTTGAAAAGGTACTTGCTCTGATGTCAAAGCAGGCAGAGCTCATCCGTAAGGACATTGTTCTGTCAAGCGACTGGGACGCTCAGCCTCAGTTCAATTTCGAGGGCCTGAACGAAATCAAGCCGGAGATGATAGAAGAGGCCACCCGCAATGCCCGCGAAGTGGCTATGAAGTTCGCCAAGGACTCCGGCAGCAAACTCGGCAAGATCAAGGATGCCTCTCAGGGTACGTTCTCCATTGAGGATCGCGACAGCAACACTCCGCATATCAAGAAGGTGCGTGTAGTCACCTATATCACCTACTATCTCAAGAAGTGATCAGTCACTTGTGAGATAGAGGACGCGGCTGCTCCAGTCGCTTTTCATGGAATGTTCCACGTTGTTTGATGCGGGGATTTCCAGTCCGTTTTCCATGAGGAAACGGCCGCTGAAACTTTTGCCTTCGTATGGCAGAGGCGTGATGTCTATCCTGTTCAGCTCGTGGACAGTATACGTTTTTTCAGGATCAAGACCCGCCATAACTGCTCTTGGGAAATGCTGGTCATGGAAATTGGCAATCTTCCACCAGTAGAACACGGCTTTGTCCCTGGCCGGCGTCACATACATCATTGATGCATAACCCTGATCATCATTAAAATGTAACAATCAGTTTTATTGTTAATTGCCTTCAAGAAGGGATTTGAACCACTCATTTCTCTTCATACTCCATTCGTTCTCTTTCCACATGGCATGACCACAGGCTGGTATGCAGAGATAGTGCTTGGGAGCCGATATCATATTGTACTCGGCAAAGTTGGTGTGCGGCGGGCATGTGGGGTCCTGGAGGCCGAAGGCCATGAACACCGGACACCTGATGCGGTCTGTGAAGTTCTTTATGTCGAAGTAGCTCAACATTTCGAAAAGGTCATCTCTAGTAATGCCCTGCATGTCTGCTGTATTGATGATCTCCCACACAGGCCAGCTGACTATCTGAGAATAATGCCTGTAGTCTCCGAGAAAGGGCACTGCGGGTGCGGCGGCCGCGATTCTTGAATCCAGAGCGGCACAGAGCATGGTGAATGCACCACCCTGACTTTCTCCACGGGCGAAGATATGAGTGGTGTCGGCTTTCTCCAGATTGGCCACGAAATCGACTGCCCTGATGACATCGCAGAATGCTCCGCGATAATAGTAGTTCTCCTTGGAATCAAGCCCCCGGTCTATCCATCTGTCATGCCCCTTCTTGAATATACCCTGATCGCGCACGCTCACCAGAAACTCTATGGCATCCGGTGCGGAAGACGGGTCGTACCAGTAGGGGTCTGCTCCATAGCCCATGAAATCCAGATATACAGGATATCTGCCTTCTCTGACAGGTTCACAGAGGATTCCGCCCATTTTCTTCCCGTTGAGGGAAGTTATTTCCACACGGTAGCTGTTTCTCGTATTGTTGCTATGTTCCGGCGAGTATTCCATGACAATCTCCATCGGCACTGAAGAGAGTTCTGTCAGAGTGGATTTCCAAAATTCATCAAAGTCCGGACGCTTGTCCTGAGGAGAACTGATTTTCTCCGGGTCAATGCCGATGTTGAATGTTTCGCATTTGCCGGAGCGCTTATCGGATTTCCACGATAGGTTGACCTGGTAGAATCCCGGGGCCACTCCTTCTAGCGGGAACCGGATTTCGGCATACGGTTTTCTGATGGTCTTTGAAACGAACAGAACAGTGTCTCTGATTTCGGACATCAGGCTGAGGTCGCTTACCAGTGCCATACTAACTTCTGTTGCTGCGCCTGCAGGATTGTATGCTTGGACTATCAGGTTTCTGTCTCCATCGTCAGTAAACAGATAACCTGAGGAGAATTCGTAGCGCAGACGTGTCATTTCCGCCAGCTGTCGTGTGGCTGAGGTTATTACATTAATTGTACTGGTGTCAGTGGAGAAGACAGAATTCAGACCCTGAGGTTCCTGCGCAGGGTCACCGCAGAAATCATCTCCCTCCTGCCACTTTTCGTGCGATGGAACGGCATATCCACCCCAGCCCCAGAAATTGCAGCCTGCCAGGTTTCCGTCATTCTGTGCAGATTTGACAACACGTGAGAATACGTAGCTGTATATGCTGTCTCTCCCGGATGTCGGACTGCTGAGGTCGAAGCTGAAACCGTCTCTCGGATAGCCGAACTCCTCGATTATCATCGGCTTGCCGAGCTGTCTGGCCGTTTCCAGCTGTCTGTCGATGTATCTGCCGATATTGTCAATAGCGCCACGGATGTCATTATTGACGGAATTTTCTCTGACCCATCCCCAGTTGTAAGGCCAGATGTGGATGGTTATGTAGTCAATGTCATCACATGTATTGATCCTTTCGTACAGGTTCATGTCGTTTTCGCAGCCCATCAGTCCTTCGTTTCCGGTGCTGACCATGTGTATCGGATCGATTGACTTGATGAGAGCGGCCGTGCTGTGAATATATTGGACGAATGCGTTGCGGACAGAGGGAGAGTTACTGAAGCATCTGGGCTCGTTGCATATCTGCCAGCTGAAAATGGCGGGATGGTTTTTCAGAGCGGATACGATGCGGCGTATATAGTCGTGGTTCAGAGCTATCGCCTTCCCGTTGGTGCTGAATGATGCCATACCGTTCATGTAGGCGGTATATCCCTCCACTGCGGGTCTTGGTTGGGGTCCGGCTCCGGCGGCTTCCAGATAATCGGCAAAGCCGTATGACCATTCCCAGGCATTGTTCAGGAACAGTACTGCACTCATACCTCTCTTCTGCATGCAGTCCAGGGCATATTTCAGACATGAGATGTCATCACCTTCGGTTGCAAGTACCCTCAGGTTTGTCACCCCCATCGCCCTGAGTGCGTCCAACTCGCGACTTAATCTGTCTCTTCCCGCCTTGTCGGCAGCAAGCCTGCCTGCATACCACAGATTGGTACCGATGAAGTATTCCGACTTGCCGTTTCTGAGTATGTTTCCATCTTCCGCAATCCAGACAGGTCCTGACAACTGACGTGCGCAGAACGCGCTAAGGCATGTCAATGAACACAATACAAGTGCAATGCAGCATCTTACATGAGAAAATCCCGAACGTGACATAAAATGATGATATCTGATGATTTTTGTTTGTAAATATGCCTTTTTTATCTGACTTTTGAAACAATATAGACACAAATTGGTAAAACGGGCGTTCAGTTCTGTCTGATTTTTCCGGTCAGGCGGACAATGTTGCTTTTTTTGGTTTACATTTGTGGTAATTATCATTTGAAAGGGAAATATGAAGAACAAGATTCAGGTCAGACCTGCAGAGGGAAAGCTGGGAGTTCTCAGTGTGGGACTCGGTGCAGTGGCTACAACGTTCATTACCGGTACTCTGATGGCCCGCAAGGGACTGGCCAATCCGATAGGGGCATTCACGCAACTTGGCAGAATGCGTGTCGGACGTGGTGAAGATAAGAAATATCTGCCTGTAGGTGAGATTATTCCGATGACCGATCTTAAGGATATTGTGTTCGGCGCATGGGATGTCTTCAACGATAATGCATACGAGAGCGCCAGATTCTGCAAGGTGCTCAGGCCTGAGGATATTGAGCCTGTGCGCGATGAACTGGAGGCAATCAAGCCTATGAAGGCCTGTTTTGATGAGAATTACGCAAAGAACCTGATGGACCCGGAGTTCGGCCGTGTGCCGGATCCTCTGTGGGCAATGCCGGAGGATACGCGTTGGAACTATGCACAGAATCTGCGTGCTGACATACGCCGCTTCAAGGAGGAGAACGGCTGTGACCGCGTCATAGTCTTCTGGATAGCAAGTACTGAGGCTTACACTCCGCGCAATGGTGAAGTACATGGTACTCTTGCAGGTTTTGAGGCTGCGCTCAAGGCAGATGACAGGATGCATATCGCCCCCAGCATGGTTTATGCCTACGCTGCACTGATGGAGGGCTGTCCGTTCATCATGGGTGCTCCGAATGTGTGTGTGGATATTCCAGCCATGTTCGAGCTGTCCGGAAAGCAGGGACTGCCTATTGTTGGCAAGGACTTCAAGAGTGGTCAGACTATGATGAAGACTGCCATGGCACCGATATTCGCCACCCGTCTGCTCGGCGTGGAAGGATGGTTCTCGACCAATATCCTGGGCAACCGTGACGGTCAGGTCATCGAGCATCCGGACAACTTCGAGACCAAGCGCATCAGCAAGGCTTCAAGCATCGAATGGATTCTGGACGGTGAAGTGCATCCTGAGCTTTATTCCGACATATATCACAAGGTAAAGATAAACTATTATCCTCCGCGCGGTGACAGTAAGGAGAGTTGGGATAACATCGACATATTCGGATGGATGAACTATCCGATGCAGATCAAGGTCAATTTCCTATGCCGTGACTCCATACTGGCGGCTCCTATCTGTCTGGACCTGCTGCTCTTCACAGACGTTGCCCTGCGTGCAGGACTGTCAGGAGTACAGGAGTGGCTTTCCTTCTATGTGAAGAAGCCTATGACCTATGATGATGAGTGTCCTGTGCACGACCTGTTCCAGCAGTTTGCCATGCTGAAGAACAGAATCCGTGAACTTGGTGGCTACGAGGCTGATCAGGAATTGGATTGATGAGCTGATATGAGGTTGCGGATTGTGTTGGCCACTGCATTTTCTGTGTGCTTTGCATTGCTGATGGCTGTGTCGTGCAGCAGTGAAAGTTCCAGGGATGACAGGATAAGGGCGGCTGTCCGGCAGCAGTTGGAGTTGTATCCGCTTTCCACTCTTCAGGACCTGTACAAATCTTTCTTTCAGGCGGAGTTCGGGGCTGAACATATCGTGGCAGATACTGCCTCGGCCGGTCAGTACTTGGATTACGAGCTGGGGATTCCGGATCCCACTTCGATACTGTTCGAACCTGTCGGGGCTGACAGCAGTTTTTTCCGTGTGCATCTGAGATGCGTTCAGGATAGCCTGATAAGCAGGGAACAGCTGTTTGACGCATTCATAGATGGGGTGAACAAAGTGGAGATACCTCAGATAGAGAAATGGAACGACACATGGCGGGGAATATTAACCGTCATTGAGGGCATGAATCTCGAACTTCAGAATTTTGACGTGGACCGCAGTAATATTGAGGAACTGCTGAAGTCCGGTCAGTATGCTCTGCATCACAGCGAGACATTCAGTGATGCATACGATCCGCACTACAGGATTGTCAGAAAGGATATATTCTTCGACAGACTGTTTCCGTATCTGTCAGAATAGAACCTGCCTCCCGGAGACTATTCGTGATGATAGGGGAGCCCCTTGATTATCGTGAAGGCTCTGTACAGCTGCTCCACGAATATCAGTCGCACCATCTGGTGGGAGAATGTCATGCGTGACAGCGATATCCGACCGGGGACGCGTTCGTACACTTCCGATGAGAAACCGTATGGGCCTCCGATGATGAACACCAGACGTTTTGTTGACTGCAGCATACATTTTTCAAGCCAAGAGGCCATTTCCGGTGAAGACATTTCGCGACCTTTGTCATCAAGCAGAAAGACATTGTCCGAAGGTTGGAGCAGTCTGACGATGGATTGTCCTTCGAGTGTCTTCTGTGTCTGAAAGTCCATGCTGCGGTTGTTCTTCAGGTCGGGAATCACCTGTATTTCAAACTGGGCGAAGTGTTCGAGCCGTGAGACATATTCGCCGATTCCGTCCTGCAACCATTTCTGTACGGTCCTGCCGACAACGATGAGCAATATTTTCATTTTCTGATGCAGTGTTCAACCGATGGCAAAAATAGGTGTTTTATCCCGATTCATGACGAATATTTGCCATTACTCAGTATTTTTGTATTGGTATTGTCCGGAATTACAGATTAAGATGGACCGTTTCTCTATCGTTGTGGAGCATCAGGAACAGCTTGAGAGCATCATTAAGCAGTTCGGGTTTCTGCCGTTCTTCAGGAATGGCATTGAGGGTTTTTCCATTGAGGAGATGACTCCTCCGGAGTTGCTGTTCGGGGATGATACCTCTGACGGCCCATGGCAGTGGAAAGGGCCTGTAATTTCACATTGGGAGTCGGCTTACGGCAAGTTCTTCAGAGGAAAGGCCGGATATGTCAGCCTGAAATGGTTGCCTGACTTTATGAACTGGAGACGTTCACTTCTGCCTCTTTCCGGTTTTGATGAGGATGCCAGACACATACACGAGGTGCTGGTGGCAGGTGAATCCATGCTTTCGAAGGAGCTGAAGAAGGCAAGTGGATTCTCTCTGAGCCGCAGACGTCTTCTGATAAACGCAGACAATCCTGATGAGTCGGTCAGAAATGAGAGGAACGGTATGGCATTCGACGCTCTGATAGCTCACCTGCAGATGGGTACTCATGTCTCAATCGCCGATTTTGAATATCTGGTATCGCGCAAAGGCGAGACATACGGCTGGGGTGTGGCACGCTACTGTACTCCTGAAGCGATGTATCCGGATCTGTTCCCGATAGAGGCGCAAGTGGAACATCGTACTCCGAAGGAGTCGCGGGAACGTATAATCGATCATCTGTGCCGGCTTATGCCTGATATAGAGCGCCGTCAGGCGGAGCTGCTCATTTAACGGACAGTATAGGCGAAAATGGCTGGAATCACCGGGAAGAATGAGGCGACTCGAACGCCCGCACTTCGTGCGTCGGTCCTTGTTTTAGTTCGCCACAGCGAACATGGGGTC